>DAOLKH010000254.1:0-3650 GCA_035331685.1 Pseudomonadales bacterium | reverse complement strand
GCCAATCGCAGCGGCAAACAGCCGACGCACGCCACACAATGATCCTGCCCTGATCGAGTCCATCCGCAGCCCTCCCCCGGTTCACGATTCGCTCCGAAAGTCGGTGCGATTCTACAGACGTTCGCCAGTTGATGAAACCGTGACCCGGGATCCCGTTCGATGCGATCCGCGACCCAGAATCACTCGAGGCGCGCCCATACCCCGACGAAGCCGCTGGCGGGATACACCGCCCGCCGGGGTTCCCTGCAGGGCACGGGCGTGATGGATCGCGTCGCGCACAGCAGTTCTTCCATCAGGTGCTGCAGCTCCATGCGCGCCAGTGGCGCACCGGGGCAGACGTGCACACCGGCGCCGTAGAGCAGGTTCGGCACCGGATCACGGTCCGGGAGAAACTCATCCGGGTCACCGAACACGGCTTCATCCCGGTTTGCCGACGCCCACAGGATCGTGACGCGCTCGCCGGCGCCGATCTGTCGCCCGCCGATCTCCACCGGGCAGGTCGTGACACGGCGGTTTGCGACCAGCGGCGCGTGGATGCGCAGGATCTCGTCGATTGCAGCGGGCAGCCGTGCGGGCTCCATGCGCAGTTGCTGCTGCAGTTGCGGCCGTGCAGCCAGATACTCGACCAGGATCCCCACTGCGGCTGCGATGGTTCCCAGTTCGCCGGCAGTCCAGTTGCGCAGGATGCTGGCGATCTCCTCGTCGGTGAGTGCACGCCCCTCGACGCGCTCGTGCAGCAGCCGCATCGTCACGTCGTCGGGTGCGGCAGCGCCGAGTGCGCGCCGCCTGGCGAGAATCGCACGGATATAGCCGTCGAACTCCTGCGCCAACCTGGCGATGGCGGCGCGATCGCCGCTCGCACTCGCTGCCTGACTGCGGCGCATCCAGCCGTCGAGCGGCTCCAGCACCGCCGGATTCCAGCCCATGAACGCGCACTGGATGCGCAGCGCAAACGGGTGCGCGAGCCTTTCCATCACTTCGATCCCATCGCCGCGCTGCAGCGCGCTCACCCCTTCACGCGCCACGCGCCGGCACTCGGGCTCGAACGCGCGCATCGCGTCGGCGCCGAAGTACGGCTCGATCAGACGCCGGAACAGCGTGTGGCGCGGCGGGTCCATGCCGTTCGGCACCGACAGGTGGCTCGCGGACACCACGCTGCTGAAGCTGCGATGGTCCTCGAGCACGCGCATCACGTCGGCATGGCGCAGCAGCGACCAGTGCTGGTTGTCGCTGTACGCCACCGGGCAGCGCCGGCGCAGCGCATCGTAGGCCGCGATCTGGTCACGCTGCACCTCTTCACTGCACGGGTCCCAGTCGCGGGATGGGGAATCGTTCATGGCGACGCAGGGTTCCTCGCTCGGGTTGCGGGGCACTCCCCGCTCGTGGCATCCAGTAGGCCACAGATCGGAGGCTGTCGCAAAAGCCCTGCGGGCATTGACATGACCGGCGCATGCCAACGCCTTCGCATGCAGATTCATGTCGGCATGAATGCCGACCTACGAATCGACAAATGCCGATGCAGATTCACGTCGGCATGAATGCCGACCTACGAACCGACAAATGCCGATGCAGATTCATGTCGGCATGAATGCCGATCCACGAACCGACAAATACCGATGCAGATTCACGTCGGCATGAATGCCGACCTACGAATACGGTCTGACGTGGGTCGGGCTTCAGCCCGACGGATGTTCCGGGTGGCGCTTGCCTCTGGTTCTAATCCTGCGCGCAAATGACTACACTCCCTCCCGTCAATCTCCAGGGAGCTGTAACGACGATGGCCATCACCGATATTCGCCGCAGCACGACCACCGCTCTGGATCCCGGAGCGGTGAAGGTTCTGCGCAATACCTACATGCTGCTCGCGATGACGCTGCTGTTCAGTGCGCTGACGGCGAGCGTCGCGATGGCACTGCGGGTCCCGTACCTTGGGCTGTGGACGCTGCTGCCCTATTTCGTGCTGCTGTTCCTGGTCGAAAGGAACAAGAACTCGGCGCAGGGCCTGCTGTGGGTGTTCGCGCTGACTGGCTGGCTCGGCTTCACGCTCGGCCCGGTCCTGAGCCACTACATCGGCATCTCCGGCTTCGAACCGGTACTGCTCGCACTTGGCGGCACTGCGCTGGTCTTCTTCGGGCTTTCGGGCTGGGTGCTCGCGACCCGCAAGGACTTCGGCTTCGCGACCGGATTTCTGGGCGTCGGCATGCTGGTCGCGTTCGTGGCGGCGATCGCGAACTATTTCCTGCAGATCCACGCACTGTCGCTCGTGATCAGTTGCATGTTCATGTTCCTGTCTTCGGGTCTGATCCTGTGGCAGACCAGCCAGATCATCCACGGCGGCGAGCGCAACTACATCTCCGCGACCGTGACGCTCTATGTGATGGTCTACAACCTGTTCTCGGTGCTGCTTGGCCTGCTCGGCGGCAGCAACGAGTGAACCGCGAACACTTCCGGACTGGACGGCCCCTGCGAGGGGCCGTTTCGTTTGTGCGCGGATGATCTTTGCACTGCTCGTCCACGACGCCCCGGTCGGCCGGCATTCAAGCCAGGCCGCGTACCGCTTTGCGCACGAACTGCTCGCGTCCGGGCACACGCTGTTTCGCGTGTTCTTCTTTGCAGACGGAGTGCACAACAGCACGCGACTGAACATCGGCCAGGGCAACGAGACCGACCTGCCGTTGCTGTGGAGCCGGCTTGCTGCGGAGCACGGCGTGGATCTGGTGAGCTGTGTCGGCTCGGGGCTTCGCCGCGGCATCATCGACGCGGCGCAGGCGCGCCAGCACGGCATCGAGGCTGCGAGCCTGCGCGAAGGTTTCGAACTGTCGGGACTGGGTCAACTGGTCGAGGCAAACATTCGTTGCGACCGCATCGTGGTGTTCGGCGGATGAGCACGTCCGATCGCAGCGTGCTGGTCGTATGCCGCAGCGCACCGTATGGCAGTTCGCGGGCGCGCGACGCAATCGACCTCGCGATGGCATTCGCGGCCTTCGATCAGCCGGTGACCCTGCTCTTCCTCGGTGAGGGCGTGTTCACGCTGGCAGCCGCGCAGCAGCCTCCGGCAGGCACGCGTCACCTCGGCAAGCTGCTTGGCACGCTGGCCGACTACGGCGTCGAGGACGTTTACGCCGATGCGGCAGCCCTTGCCGCGCGCGGACTCGACGCATGCTCGCTGGAACTCGCCGCCACACCCGCGCACGCAGACACGCTGCGCGAACTGTTCACTACACACCAGCGTGTGATCACGGTCTGAAGCACCGATGACGCTGCATATCCTGTTCGAATCACCGTTCGCCGGGCACTGTCTCGACGAGTGCCGGCGCGTGGCGCAGACCGGCGAGCGACGGAGTCTTCAGCGTGAAGCCGGGGAGAAGCGAAAAGACGAGCTCGATGCCCATGGCCCCTTCTCTCAGCCGCTCGGGACGAGCGCGATCATGTCGGAGGTTGCGCGCCCGCGCCGGAGCTTCACGAAGAGCCTCGACGAGAGGACGGCGGGATCTTTCTCGGCGATGGGCGGGAGATCCGCCGCGAGCTGACACTCCACCACGAGGATGCCCGTCTGGACGGTGAGCGGCTTCGACGAGGCCGCGCCGGGGCTCGGCCGGAAGAGGAAGCCCAGCGCGGTCGCCGCCGCACCCTGCCCGGGCCGCGTGACG
>DAOLKH010000253.1:0-3652 GCA_035331685.1 Pseudomonadales bacterium | reverse complement strand
CCTGTACCGGTTGGGGAGCCTGCAGCTGGGGAGCGTGTGCATGCGGTGGCGGGCATCGGCAACCCGCAACGTTTCTTCATGACACTGCGAATGCTCGGCCTGGATCCGATCGAACACCCGTTCGCAGACCATCATCATTTCCGTGCGCAGGACCTGCAGTTCGGGGATGGGCTGCGCGTTGTGATGACCGAAAAGGATGCAGTAAAGTGTCGCCGCCTTGCTGCGCCTGGTTGGCTTGCACTCGGTGTGGAGGCGCAGTTGCCCCGCACGCTCGCCGAAGCGGTCCTGCGTCACGTCGCCAGCCATATTCCGAGGCCGATTCCGTGAGTTTCACTGTCGTCATCCCGGCGCGCTTTGCGTCCACACGCCTGCCCGGCAAACCGCTGCTCGACATCGTGGGGCGTCCGATGCTGCGTCATGTGTGGGAACGCGCGTGTCGGAGCGGTGCCCGGCGGGTGGTGGTCGCCACCGAAGACGTGCGTATCCGCGACGCTGCACTCGCGTTCGGTGCCGAGGTCTGCATGACTTCGGCGACACATCCTTCGGGGACCGACCGTCTGCAGGAGGCGGTGTCCGTGCTCGGTCTGGGTGCGGACGAGATCGTCGTGAACGTGCAGGGTGACGAACCGCTGATCCCGCCCGAGGTGATCGACCAGGTTGCACTCAACCTGGCCTCGCAACCGCAGTGCGCGATTGCGACGCTGTGCGAGCCGCTCGTCGACACCGCGCAATTTCTTGATCCGAATGTGGTCAAGGTCGTCTGCGATAGCGACGAGCGGGCACTCTATTTCAGTCGGGCGCCGATCCCGTGGCCTCGTGATGCCTTCGCGCGTTCACGTGTGGAACTGCCGGTGGGGTTGCCGGCACGGCGCCATATCGGTATCTATGCCTACCGCGTCGCTTTCCTGCACCGTTTCGTTGGATGGAGTACCGGCTTGCTCGAGGCCTTCGAGTCGCTGGAGCAGTTGCGCGCGCTCGAACACGGCGAGGCGATTCATGTGGCACATGCTCTTGTTGCGGTTCCTGGGGGTGTCGACACGCCGGCGGATCTGCAGCGTATCGAGCGCCTGCTGCGGAACGAGCAATGACGATCGGCGTGCTTTTCGTCTGCCTGGGCAACATATGCCGCTCGCCGACGGCGGACGCCGTGTTCACGCACAAGGCACGTGCGCTGGGGCTGGATTCGCGGCTGCATATCGACTCGGCAGGCACCGGTGACTGGCATCTGGGTGAGCCGCCGGATCGGCGCTCGCAGCGCCACGCCGCGCGGCGTGGCTACGATCTCTCGATGCTGCGTGCACGGCAGGTGCTTCCCGAGGATTTCCTGCGATTCGACTTCGTGCTTGCGATGGATCGCAGCAATCTTGCCGATCTGGAGCGACTCAGACCGGGTGCCGACGTGGTGACCAGACCCCGGTTGCTGCTGCCTTATGGCTCGAGCGGCCTGCTCGACGTGCCTGATCCCTACCACGGTGACGAGCGGGAATTCGAGGTGGTGCTCGATCTGATCGAGGAGGCGGCCGACGCGTTGCTCGCACATATCCGTACCACGCGTCTCTGAAGCGCATGCAGTTCATTGCCGACGCATCGCTCGTGCACTGCAACACGTTGCGGCTGCCAGCGCGTGCACAATGGTGTGCCAGTGTTGCCACACACGAAGAGTTGGCCGAGGCGCTGGCGTTCGCTCGCTCGCGCGATCTGCCCGTGCGCGTGCTCGGCGCCGGCAGCAACGTGGTGTTGCACGAGCGCATCGCAGGATGTGTGTTGCTGATGCGCATGGGCGGCGAACAGGTGTTGGGCGAGGATGCCGAGGCGGTACGGGTGCGCGTTGCGGCCGGAACGTCGTGGCACGAGTTCGTGCTTGGGTGCCATGTGCGCGGTTGGCATGGCCTGGAGAATCTCGCGCTGATACCCGGAACGGTCGGTGCTGCACCGGTGCAGAACATCGGCGCCTACGGGGTCGAATTTGCTGCATTCGTCGAGGAGGTGACGGCGCTTGAACGCGCGAATGGGGAGCGTCACGTCTTCTCGCGTTCCGATTGCCGTTTTGGTTACCGGCGCAGCATTTTCAAGGAGGCGCTGGCCGAGCAACTGCTCATCACCGACGTGACATTGCGGCTGCCACGCCGCGCGGCCGTACAGGCCGACTACCCGGCGCTGCGCGCAGTGCTCGATCCCGGCGTGGAGCCGTCTCCGGCTGCGGTGCTGCAGGCGGTGTTGGCCATCCGTCGTGCACGCTTGCCGGACCCTCAGGTACTGCCCAATGTCGGCAGCTTCTTCCATAACCCCGTGATCGATCGTGTGCGTTTCGAGTCGTTGCGAGCAAACCATCCGGACGTGGTGTGCTGGCCGGATGGCGATCGGGTCAAGCTGGCTGCCGCGTGGCTGGTCGAACAGGCGGGCGGCAAGCACATGCGGGAAGGAGCGGTGCGCGTCCACGAGCGCCAGGCGCTGGTATTGGTCAACGATGGCGGCGCGACTGCGGCACAGGTGCTGGCGCTGGCGAAGCGCATCGCCGATGCCGTTCACGCCCGCTTTGGTGTGGAGTTGCGTATCGAACCGGCAATCTACTGAAAGACGCATCGTCCAGAGGCGAATTCTGCCTGCGCATGATCCAAATGGATCATGACAGCGCCGTTTTATTTTGCATACGCTCGTCCATGACGCAACGACAGAAGTCTTGCGGCAGACAATACGGCAGTACCCCGGGGACAAGGACGCAGGAGGGAACTGGTATGCCGAACGAACTGCAGAACCGCTACATCGGTGTGATCGTCGTGGACGATCACGATCTTGTGCGCCGTGGCGTGACCAGCGCGCTCGCGGAACTTCCAGACATGCGCGTCCTCGGTGAGGCGGCGAGTGGCGAGGTGGCCATCCGCCTCGTACGCGAGAAGCTGCCCGACGTGGTGCTGATGGATCTGCGCATGCCCGGCATGGGTGGGCTGGAAGCCGCACGGCGGATTGGCATCACGCATCCACAGACCTGCGTGATCGCGGTCACCGCCTGGGATAGCGAGCCGTGGCAGCGCCTGGAACAGAGCCACATCGCGGCGTGCGTCGGCAAGAGTGTGCGCGCTGCCGATCTCGGAGCGACGATTCGTCGTGCGCTCGTCTCGCATCGACGTGGTGATCGGACCCATGCCGTCAACGAACCGTCGTGCAATCCGTTCGACACGCTCTCGGCGCGCGAGATGCAGGTCTGTACACTACTGCTGGCCGGGTACCATCCGCCACGGATTGCAGAGCAGATGTTCATCGCACCGAAGACCGTGCATTCCTTTCGCTACCGCATCTTCGAGAAACTCGGTATCGACAGCGATATCGGGCTGACGAAACTGGCACTTGCGTACGGTGTATCCGGAGTGCGGGACCCCGACCCGTCCGGATATCCGCCGTGAGCGGATTCGACGCGACCACCTTCCTGCGTACCCTGACCGAGCGGCCCGGTGTCTACCAGATGTACGACGCTGCCGGTGCGCTGTTGTACGTTGGCAAGGCGCGCAATCTGCGCAAGCGCGTAGCGAGCTACTTTCACGACCGTGACGTCGGCGGCAAGACGGCGGTGCTGGTGTCCCGGATCGCCGAGATCCAGGTCACGGTGACCGGCAGCGAAACAGAGGCGCTGCTGCTGGAGCAGAACCTGATCAAG
>DAOLKH010000252.1:2360-3655 GCA_035331685.1 Pseudomonadales bacterium | reverse complement strand
GGTTTCCGGCATCTCCTTCGGCTGGTTCTGTTCTGCCTTCAGCCGTTCGAGCGCGGCGATCATCGCGTTGCGCCCGCCGAAGCGCGCTCCTGCCGCGTCGGCGCGGAACTCGCGCTGGCGACTGAACCACATCACGATCATCGACGCGAGCAGTCCGAGCACGATTTCGGCGACGATGGTCGTCACGTAGAAGCCGATGCCGTGACCGCGTTCGGTCTTGAACACGACGCGGTCCACCGTGTGGCCAATCAGGCGTGCGAAGAACATCACGAAGGTGTTCACCACGCCCTGGATCAGCGCCAGCGTGACCATGTCCCCGTTGGCGACATGGCCGATTTCGTGCGCCAGCACGGCGCGCGCTTCCTCGGGCCTGAAGCGTGCCAGCAGTCCGTCGCTCACCGCCACCAGCGCGGCGTTGCGGTTCCAGCCGGTGGCGAACGCATTCGAGGCATGCGAAGGAAAGATGCCGATCTGCGGCGTATCGATGCCGGCGTCACGCGCGAGTTCGGTGACCGTCTGTACCAGCCATTGTTCCTCGCGGGTCCGCGGCTGTTCGATCACGCGCGTGCCGGTGCTGCGTGCAGCCATCCATTTCGACAGGAACAGCGAGATCACTGCACCGCTCATGCCGAACACGGCGCAGAACACGAGCAGGGCGTTGAGGTTCATGTCGACCCCGTTCGCCGCCATGATCGAGTTGAACCCGAGCAGGTTCAGCGTGACGCTGGCGAGCACCAGCACTGCCAGGTTCGTCAACAGGAACAATCCTATGCGCATCATGGATGCAGGCTCCTCGTTGCGGTTGATCCGTACCGCGCCTTAGATGGGGTGTGTCGGGTGAAGTTTCAAGTTGACGCGGCTTCGGCGTTCGTGATGCCCGCATCCGCATCCTGAACGCTCTCGACGATCGGATTCAGCACCTCGACCACTGGCAGGCCGCGCTCGTCGGTCTCGCAGACAATGATTTCGCCACGCAGGGCAAAGTCCTTGACGTTGACCTCGAAGAGTTCGTTCACGGCCATATCGCGATGTGGCGTGCGAAACAGCGCCGGTGGGTGGCTGCCGTCGACCCAATCGTGATTGCGCCCCAGATAATGCTGATGCTGGTTGCGGATCACGAACAACTGCTTCACATCTGCTCTCCGGACCCTCTGCGTCACCTGGGCGCATGTGGGCGACGCTTCACATGTCGGGTTGAAACCCGACCTACCACATGTCGGGTTGAAACCCGTCCTACGTGGGTGACACCTGGGCGCGTGCGGGCGGCGCCTTCCCGTAGGTCGGCATTCATGCCG
>DAOLKH010000252.1:0-2260 GCA_035331685.1 Pseudomonadales bacterium | reverse complement strand
CCGTAGGTCGGCATTCATGCCGACACGGTGACGCCTGGGCTCGTGCGGGCGGCGCATTCTAGCCAGCCCGTCACGCCTGCGCCAGCGCGTGGAGGGCATGCCGACGGACTCGCCGTTCCGCATCCCTGCGGCACACGCCCCTGATACGAGGGTATCGCCACCCGCCTCGTAATGTTTTGCGACACTCTTTATAGTCATCCCTCCCGGCAATCCGGAGCAGTTTTCCATGATCATTCCTGCCTCGACCGTGATCCTGTTGCGCGATGCCGCAGACGGTCTGCACACGTTGCTGTTGCGGCGCAATTCCGCACTTGGTTTTGCCGGCGGTGCGTGGGTGTTTCCGGGGGGGCGTGTGGATCCCGAGGAAATCGCGACCGCGCCGGACGAGCTCGCTGCGGCGCGCGTCGCTGCAGTGCGCGAGACGCTCGAGGAGGCGCAACTGTCGATCGTTGCGGAGTCCCTGCACTATTACTCGCACTGGACCACGCCGCCGGTGTCACCGAAGCGCTTCGCGACCTGGTTCTTCGTTGCAAGAGCCCCGCTCGACCACACCGTGACTGTCGATGGTGGCGAGATCCACGATCATCTCTGGGTGCGTCCGACCGAAGCACTGGAAAAGCGCGCCAGCGGCGAGATCGAGCTGCTGCCACCCACCTTCGTCAGTCTGATCGAGCTGGCGCAATGTGCAGATGTCGAAGAGGCGCTGATGCGTATCGCGCGGCGCCAGCCGCCGGTGTTCGAACCACACTTTCTGATGCGTGAGGATCGCACGGCACAGTCCATGTACGCAGGGGATGCCGGCTACGCCAGCTCGGATCCCGATGTCCCGGGGCCGCGCCATCGTACGGTGCTCGGCAAGGCCGAGTGGCAATACCTCAACGAAGGGGTCGTGCCGTGGTGAGCGGGCGCAGTGTACGCAGGCCGCGGGCGTTCCTGTTCGATTTCGGGGGTGTATTCACCGATTCGCCGTTCACCGCAGTGGAGGAGTTCGGACGTGCAATCGGTGCAGATCCACGCACCGTGAGTGAAATCGTGTTCGGTTCCTACGAGCTCGACGGCGAGCACCCGTGGCACCGGCTCGAACGCGGCGAGATCGCGCTCGATGTCAGCCGCGAGATGATTCTTGCACTCGGTCGTGCGCGTGGTCTCGAGGTCGATCTCTGGGACCTGTTTGCACGCATGGCGAGTGCCGATCCGAGTGCCGGCAGCAGCAGTCGCGGTGAACTGGTGACGCTGGTGCGCACGCTGCGCGGGCGTGGCTACCGCACCGGCATGATCACCAACAACGTGCGCGAGTTCGGCGACACCTGGCGCACCCTGATCCCGGTGAACGAGCTGTTCGAGTTCGTCGTCGATTCGAGCCATGTCGGCGTGCGCAAGCCCGACCGGCGCATCTTCGAAATCGCGCTTGCCGAGCTCGACGACATGGGGGCGGACGATTGCGTATTCCTCGACGACCATCCGGCAAACGTCGAAGCGGCGCGTGCACTTGGCATGCACGGTGTGCTGGTCGGTCCTGACCCAGCCCGTACCGTTCGCGATATCGAGGTCCTGCTCGGTTGAACCGGCTGGTGCAACCCGACCCACATCAGTGACGGTGCCGATACCTGTCGGGTTGAAACCCGACCCACATCAATGGCCGGTGCCGATACCTGTCGGGTTGAAACCGGACCCACGTGGGTCGGCATTCATGCCGACGGAATTGCCGCCACGCGCGTCGCAGCGTTTTGCGGCAGCATCTACAGGCGCATCTACGCCCCCTTCGGTGAACCCTGAGATCAATTGTGGCCAGTCGAATCGGTGCTTCCGCGCAGGGGCGCGGGTCGCTATAGTTCGCGGCTGATACAAAACCACGGTAGAGAGGTGCGGGCGATGCGACTGCAGGGCAAGGTGGCTCTCGTTACGGGAGCGGGGCTGGGAATGGGCCGGGCGATGGCGGAGCTGTTCGCTCGGGAAGGCGCCAAGGTGGTCGCGGTGGACCTGACGCCCGGCGATGTGAACGACACGCTGACTCGCATCAATGTGCGCGGTGATTGCTGTGCGCTGACCGCGGACGTTTCCGACAGTGCCCAGGTCGCCGCGGTCTTTGCCGAGGTCGACAAGCGTTACGGGCGCCTCGACGTGCTGGTGAACAACGCCGGTATCGGTACGGCGCCGAACGACGGTTACGACAAGTTCTACGAGCGTCTCGGCGAACTGAACGCGCAGCTCTCGCGTGGCGAAACGCCGACCGTGCACCTCGATCACATCATCGACATGC
>DAOLKH010000251.1:0-3656 GCA_035331685.1 Pseudomonadales bacterium | reverse complement strand
ACAGGGGCTGCCCCGCGTCGTCGACTGCGTGGCGTTCGCCCGGGGGAATGCCGTCCCAGTACCACAGCAGCCGGCCGCTGCGCACATCGAAGGCACGCACCACGCCACTCGGCATGTGGTTATGGGTACGATCGAGCACGAACGCACCGGTGATCACCCGGTCGCCGATCACGGCCGGCGGCGAAGTGACCGAGTATTCGTATTCCTCAAGCGCGCCCAGTCCGGCGTGCAGATCGACCTGGCCTTCCTCACCGAAATCGCGGCAGGGTTTGCCGTCGCGGGCATCGAGTGCAATCAGGCGACTGTCGAGGGTGCCCATCAGAATGCGGTGCTCGCAGGCCGCGCCACGCGGCTCGGGATCCTGCCAGCTCGCGACGCCACGGCAGTTCACCAGCACTTCACGATCGATATCGACACCCGGATCGTAACGCCATTTTTCCACGCCGGTCGCCGGATCGAGCGCAAACACCTTGTTGAAGGCCGTGCAACCGTACAGCGTGTCACCGACCAGGATCGGGGTGAGCTGCCAACTGCTGGCCCTTGCCCCCCGGTCACCGGCAGCAGGATCCGGAGCCCGCGCCTGGCGTACGTCGCCGCTGCGATAGACCCATGCCGGGCGCAGCAGGTGCACGTTG
The DNA here is from genome assembly GCA_035331685.1 of Pseudomonadales bacterium. Classification (GTDB taxonomy): domain Bacteria; phylum Pseudomonadota; class Gammaproteobacteria; order Pseudomonadales; family UBA5518; genus UBA5518. Next base: position 3,021 of record DAOLKH010000251.1, on the reverse strand, counting down.
TCGCGCGTGATCTGGGTCGCTGCAGAGTAATGGCCACCGCCGGGTGCCCCGCCGTAGCTTGGCCAGCTGGCTTCGGCCCCGGCTGGAAATTCCGCCGGAGTCTCGCGTCCGCAGGCGCTCAGCATTGCGAGCAGCATCACAAAGGGCAGTTTCTGGGCAATGGATCGCAACGGTGTGTCTCCCTGATGAGCTCGGCCCGCGCTAGAGTGAGCAGGACCGAAGCTGAATGCAAGTGTACGCAGAGCCATGCAGCCATTCGCCGTGCGCAGCCTGATCACTGCCTTAATCGCAGCGTCGTTGCTCGCTGGCTGCGCGGGTGCACCGACACCGGGAGTGCGCTCAACCCAGCCCATGAACGCTGACGAACAACGGCGCTTCGCAGACAGCATCAACACCTATCGCGTCGCCCGCCAACTCCCGCGAATCGCAGTGTCAGCGTCGCTGATGGCGGTGGCTCGCGCGCACCTCGAGGACCTCGAGCAGCGCTACCGGCGCGACACGCAGTGCAATATGCATTCGTGGAGCAATGCGGCCAACTGGTCAGGGTGCTGCTACACGCCCGATCATGCCAGGGCAGCATGCATGTGGGACAAGCCCAGGGAGATCACGCGCGGGCGCTACAGCTCGCCGGGTTACGAGATCGTCGCGCATTACAGCGACCCGATCACGCCGGCGCGCGCGCTGCTGATCTGGCAGGAAAGCCCCCCGCACCTGGCGATGCTGCTGAACATGCAGCAGTGGGCACAACACCCGTGGTAGGCGATGGGTGCGGCGATCGGACCCCACTATGCCGTGGTGTGGTTCGGCGAGGAACCCGACAGCGCAGCACACTGAGGCACGACGCGCGGCACGGCCACGCCTTCCGCGAGCACGAACACCGACGCCAGACCGCCGGAGATCGTGCGCAGATTGGTCGTCTGGCCCTGGTAGAGCCGCGCGCTGAGCAGGCGTATCCCTGCCCCGTAGCTGACGCAGCGCAGATCGAACTTCAGCTCCGGAGCATCGCTTGCCGGGGTGGCACGACGCGTGGGCGGCGGCGTGTACGCCTGCGCGATGTATTCGCCGGAGGCGACGATCTCGGCCCATACCCGCCTGGTCAGGCGCTCGCCCCGATACGCACCGCGGCTCGCGTAGCCCGCGAAGGGCTTGAAGAAATAGTGCCTGCGCGCGTTCCACAGCGCATCTGCGCCTGCGGCGGTCACGATCCGTGCCGGCGGCACGTGCGCGCCGAGCACACGTCGCGTGGCTGCAGAAACGCCGATATGCTCCAGCCAGGCAGCGTCGGACAGCAGCACCAGCCCGCGCTTGTCGGCATAGAGCGCGTGGTGGCGCGGCGAGGGGGTCAGCACGACGGCGTCGGCCAGATACGCCGCGCGCAGCGACGCGTGCACCGGTTCCCGCAGCGTGAAGTCGGTGCAGCGGTTGTAGACCAGATCGAGCGCCTGCGCGCCGTGGCGCAGCTCGCCGTCCGCGAACACGAGTTCATCCGGAGCGGCGATCTCACAGTCGATCCCGGCGCGACGGAACAGCGCACGAAACAGCAGGAACTCCGGATACAGGAACTGCTCGGCAGGACGATCGTCGACGATGCGCACACTGCGCAACGCACGCTCACCGCGCGCCAGTCGCCACTCGTTGCGGAAATCCTCCAGCCACTGCACCGGCGCATCGCGCCCGCTGGTCGGCATCGCGAGTGCCCGCCCCATTTCCGCGCAGGCGTCACGCTGGCTGTCGGCAAGCAGCGCCGCCAGATAGGCGCCGCCCGCATTGGTATTGATCTCGATCAGCTTGACCCCGTCGGGTTCGGGATGGAAGTCGAACGCCATCATCGCGCTGAGGGTGTGCTGGTCCGGCCAGGGACTATCCGCAAGCGCGACTTCCTGGAAGGCGGGCAGCGCCATCACCTCGTGCGCGGCTTCGACAGTTGCGCGCATTGCCTGCCACTGCGCTGCATTCGCAAACACGGGGTAGGGGGCGAACAGGTGCTCACGGCCGGTCAGGTATTGCGGCAGGCTGCCTTCACGCAGCAAGGCCTCGCGAAAATGACGCTCGAGCATCTCTACATCGAGCGAGATGCAATGGCACTGCGCGTTCAGGGTATCGGGCATCGGACGCGATCGGGCAGGGTAGGCGGCGAATTATAGGCAGTGGACCGCGCACGCAGTGCCGGTCGGTACAATTCACCTCGGCCGGACCGGATCACTCTCCGCCGCGCTACTCCACGGTGACCGATTTCGCGAGATTGCGCGGCTGGTCCACGTCGGTGCCCTTCATCACCGCCACGTGATACGAGAGCAGCTGCAGCGGCACGGTGTAGACGACCGGTTCAAGGATCTTCGGTACATGCGGCATCTGCACGACAGTCATCGCCGGGCTGTCGCTGAAGCCGGCCTGCTCGTCGGCAAACACGTACAGCCGCCCGCCACGCGCCTGCACCTCGGCCAGGTTGGAGCGCAGCTTTTCCAGCAACTCGTTGTTCGGTGCAACCGTGACCACCGGCATCTGCTCGTCGACCAGCGCCAGCGGTCCGTGCTTCAGTTCGCCAGCAGCGTAGGCTTCGGCATGGATATACGAGATTTCCTTGAGCTTCAGCGCACCTTCCATCGCCACCGGGTACTGCACGCCACGCCCCAGGAACAGCGCGTGATCCTTCTCGATGAAATCCTCCGCGACGGTGCGGATGCGCGCATCCAGACCCAGCACCTGCTCCACCAGTGCCGGCAAGGCATGCATCGCCTCGACGATGGCGTGCTCCTGCGCCGTGTCGGCGCCGGCACGCTTCGCCAGCACCGTCGTCAGCAGCATCAGCGCCACCAGTTGCGTCGTGAAGGCCTTGGTCGAGGCGACGCCAATTTCGGGGCCGGCTTCGGTCATGATCGCCAGATGCGATTCGCGCACCAGCGACGATTGGGGCGCGTTGCAGATCGCCAGCGTGGAGCGGTAGCCGAGGGTATGCGCAAGACGCAGCGCCGCAAGCGTGTCCGCCGTCTCACCCGACTGCGAGATGGTCACGAACAGCGT
>DAOLKH010000250.1:0-3685 GCA_035331685.1 Pseudomonadales bacterium | reverse complement strand
TTTCTCGCGATGCGGTACCGTTGCCGATCGCCACCAGCTCGCTGCCGTGACGTGCTGCGATGCGCTGCAACACGACAATCGATTCCGCCCAACGGTTCTGCGGCGCATGCGGGTAGATCGTCGCGTGCTCGAGCAGCTTGCCGGTACCGTCGAGCGCAACCACCTTGACGCCGGTGCGCAGGCCCGGATCAAGCCCGATGCAGGCGCGATGGCCGGCAGGAGCCGCCAGCAGCAGATCGCGCAGATTGGCGGCGAACACGCGGATGGCCTCGGCTTCGGCCGCCTCACGCAGATCCGCGAGCAGATCACCGACCACGTGCAGCGACAGGCGCACACGCCACGTCCAGCGCGCCACCTCGAGCAGCCAGGCATCGGCCTTGCGACCGCGATCAGCGATGCCGGCATGTGCAGCCACCAAGCCTTCGCAGGGATGCGACGCCGCCTCGTCGATGCCGGGCAGTTCCACCGCAAGCTGCAGGATGCCTTCATTGCGACCGCGGAACATCGCCAGAGCACGATGCGAAGGCACCTTCGCCAGTCGTTCGTCGTGCGCGAAATAGTCACCGAATTTCGCGCCCTCGGCCTGTTTGCCTTCAACCACCCGCGAACGCAGTTCACCGTCGCTGCGCAACAGCTCGCGCACACGCCCGACCAGCTCCGCATCTTCGGCAAAACGCTCCATCAGAATCTGGCGGGCTCCGTCGAGCACTGCCTTCACGTCGCCAAACCCGGCTTCCGCATTCACGAACGACTGCGCCTCGAGCTGTGGATCACGCCCGGGCTCGGCGAGCAGCAGATCGGCAAGCGGTTCGATGCCCGCCTCGCGTGCGATCTGCGCCTTGCTGCGCCGCTTCGGCTTGTACGGCAGGTACAGGTCCTCGAGGCGCGCCTTGGAGTCCGCCTCGCCAATGACATTCTCGAGTTCCGGGGTCAGCTTGCCCTGCTCTGCGATGCTCTTCAGGATCGCCTCACGCCGCTCCTCGAGTTCACGCAGATAGCCGAGGCGTTGCTCGAGCGCGCGCAACTGCACATCGTCGAGCCCGCCAGTGGCCTCCTTGCGATAGCGCGCCACGAAGGGCACCGTGGCACCGCCGTCGAGCAAGGCCACGGCCGCTGCAACCTGTTCGATACGGACGCCGAGTTCGTCCGCGATTCGCTGTTCGATGCTGTTCATTGCCCGTCCCCGGTTCGAGAAGGGCACGGATTATGCGCAGCCGGTCGATACGCGGCGAGACTTGTGCACAACCGCCGATTCTGCTTGCGGCTTGCCGGCTATTCACCCACGCGCACGATCGCTGGCATCGCGTAGCTCCCGTCGATCAGCGGTGCCATCGGACCATAGAAACGCGCTGCAAGCTGGAATCCTCCGCTGGCTGCAATAGGCAGCCAGTTACGCGCCTGCTCGGGGTCGGCCGGACGTTCGGCCTGCAGGTAAAACACCAGCTTGCCGCTTTCCTGGTGGTAGGTGCCCGCCTGCTGCAGATAGCTGGTCAGACTGTAGCGGTCGATCGGATTGTCGATGAAGTAGCCATGCTCGTCGTAGACCGGCAGCTCCCAAAACTCGGTGACCGGCGGCAGCGCCGCCAGATCGAAGCTCAATATGTAGCGGTGGCGGCCGTCCAGCGGACGTCCTTCGCTGTCACGAAACACGTAGGCAATGGTGTGCGACTGATAAGGCACCGGCGTTCCCCACGCAACGTCGTCGGCGCCTGCCTTGGCAACATAGTCCAGATCGTCGTGAAACAGGCTCGACTGCAGTTTCCAGCCGTTCATGTCGATCAGCGACTTCTCCATCGCACCGCGTGCGTTGCGGCGCGCAGCCGTGAAACCCGCTTCGATCGCGGTCCTTTGCTCTTCGTCGAGAGCGGCCGGATCGAAGATGAGCCCCTTGCGCAAACCGAGTGGTTCGAGAGCGGCAAGCGTGGCGCGCTCGGTGGCCGAATCGCTGCGCAGGGTAAGCACCGGATCGTTGAGCGCAAGGCTCAGCAGTTGCAGCAGATCGACGCCTCGCATCGACTTGCCGTAGTCGACGAGCTGGCGCATGCGCTCGAAGTTCCGGTAGTCACTCTTGACGATCGGCTGCTCCCCGAGCGGCGGTACGCGCCCACCATTGCGCAGCCACAACGCGAGCGGCGCGACGCGCACATTGTCGATCACCGCACCGGCCGCCTGCATGTCCTGCTCGTCGCGCGTGGTCACGGCCACGCGTGTGGCGAGCGAGAAGGAATCCGACGAGGCGCGCACGATCTCGGTGGAGCGGAAACCTGCCGGCAACGTGCCGCGCCAGTGCGGCCCAACGATCAGATAGCGTTGCGCCGCATTGCCGGTGAACTGCGAACCCACCATGAAAAACCAGTTCGCGTACTGGTCCGCTGCCTGCACGCTCCAGTAACGGCCGTCGTCGACGGCACCGGCTTCGACGACGATCGGATCCTGCGAGACGTCGAAGGCGCCACCCGAATAAAGCGTCGAGGCATTCACCGTGGTCGCGATGCGTACACTCGCATCGAACAGCCGCTTGTTCGGCTTCACGCGATTCAGTCCGCTGAATGCCGGGTACTCCTCGAACTGCGTGTAGAGATAACGCAGCTCGTAGAAGCCCGCGATGTTCAGACCCCAGTAGAAGGCCTGGCCAGTGAGTTCGGCGATGCGTTCGCTCGACAGACCCCGCTCGATCGGCGAAGCCGCAGGCGCCGCGTGCAACGGCGCCACGAACACGCACAGCAGGCCCAGTGCTGCGGGCAGGAATGTATGCAAACGCATCGGAAGTCTCCATCGTTCTGGTCGGGTGCAGGATACACGTTGATATGCGGGATCACAGCAACGCGCGCATGCCAGCGAGTCGCGCGATCCAGCGCATCCTGCGCATCGGTGCCATCCGGGGCGAAGACCAACGAAGCTTTTTCGCGGATGCCAGTGACCACAACCAGGTACCGCGCAAGCTCGATGCTTTCTGCGAGGGCACAGCATTGTCGAGGCGCTGGGCAATCCTGCCCAGCAGCGCATCGTGCAGGACGATCGCGAACAGAGCCATGACGCGCGCCAGGGCCTCGCTGTGCCCGCTGCGGGAAATCGGGGGTGCCCGGGTCCGGGTCGCCGCCATCACGACGCGCAAAAACGACGACGGATCTCCCGAGTTCAACGACCTCATCCACTGCGAACAATGGGAGGTCGTGGTTCCTTCGCTGATCTATGACTGAGCGTCTGCCCACCCATCGGCCGGATCATTCAAACCGACATCACACCAGGGCTCACGCACGCGTCAAAGCGCCCGCGTGTGGTTCACATCCCAGCGCTCGATGTCGCCGCCGAACTCATTCAGGAAACGCAGCACATGGGCCGTGCTGCCGTGGCGGTCCAGCGCCTCGCGGTCCTGCCAGTGCTCGAAGCACAGAAACAGCGAGGGATCTTCGCAGTCGCGGTAGAACTCGTAGCTGATGCAGCCCGGTTCAGCCAATGTGGGTGCCACCAGTGCCCGCATGGCCTCGCCGATGGCAGCCGTCTTTGCAGGGTTGACCTTGATTCGAACGAAGGCGGTATGCATGGCAACTGTCTCGCTGGTTGTCACACGCGAGAACCCGAAGGCTGGAACACCGCAGCGATGAGCCGGGAATCCAGCCGCCAAGACGTCAATTCCCGCAAAGAAGATGGCGCACCCGGAGAGATTCGAACTCCCGACCACCTG
>DAOLKH010000249.1:0-3689 GCA_035331685.1 Pseudomonadales bacterium | reverse complement strand
ACAGGGAATCACTCCCGCTATCGCGGTGACCTGGGCTCGCTCGACGACGATATCGGGAGTGATTCCCTGTGCCTGGATCGAACGTCCGGACGGCGTGAAGTAGCGTGCCGTGGTCAGCTTGATCGCACGTTTCTCGCTGAGCGGCAGTATGGTCTGTACCGATCCCTTGCCGAAGCTGTCGGTGCCGACGATGATCGCGCGGTGCTGGTCCTGCAGTGCTCCGGCGACGATCTCGGACGCCGATGCGGAGCCGCCGTTGATCAGCACGACGAGGGGCGCTCCGTCGAGGTCGTCACCGGGGCTGGCGCTGAAACGCGAGCGCGCGTTGTCGATCCGGCCTTCCGTATAGACGATGAGGCCGTCGTCGAGGAACGCGTCGGCAACTTCGACCGAGGACTGCAGCACGCCACCCGGATTGTTGCGCAGGTCCAGGATCGCGCCACGCACCACGCCTTCCTTTTTCAGGCGCGTGATCGTCGCGTGCAGATCGACGCCGGTCTCGTTCTGGAACTGCGCGATGCGCAGATAGGCAAAACCGGGTTCGAGGAAGCGTCCGCGCACGCTCTGCACGCGGATCAGGTCGCGCGTCAGCGTGACCGTGAGTGGGGCGCTGCGACCCTCGCGCATCAGCGTCAGCGCAATTTTCGAGCCTTTGGCTCCCCGCATCTTCGTGATGGCCTCGTTGATGCCGATTCCCTTCACGCTCTTGCCGTCGATCTCGACGATCAGGTCGCCACTCTCGATTCCTGCTGCCTGCGCCGGGGTGTCGTCGATCGGGGCGATCACGCGCACGAAGCCGGTGTCGTCACCGGCGACCTCGAGTCCGACGCCGCCGAATTCGCCGGTCGTGGTCTCGCGCAGGTCCTCGAACGCTTGCTCGTCGAGGTACGCAGAGTGCGGGTCGAGCCCGTTCAGCATGCCCTTGATGGCGTTCTCCAGCAGCGTGCGATCGTCCACCTCTTCGACGTAGGACTTGCGGATCTGCTCGAACACGTCGACGAACACGCGCAGTTCCCTGAGCGGCAGCTCACCGCTTTTCTGTGGTTCATCGGCTGCGGAATCGGTGTCATCGAGCTGCGCATGGCCGACGGCACTGCCGAGGGCGAGGGTCAGGCCAAGCAGCACGGCGGGCAGGAGGCGGTGCCAGGCGAATACGAAAGAATACTTCATGGTGCGTGAGGTACTGCAACGAGCGCAGGTGATGGCGTTGTGCCCGGCAGTTTGCATCAAGCACGCACGGGGCACCATAGCTGCCGGGCAGCGCACTCGCGCTTGGTGGGCATGGGGTCGGCGTGTATACTCCGGCGCTTCGTTTACGGGGCGTTTCGTACGACGGAGCGCACTTCGCCGGGGTCTCCATGGAACTGTTCATCGAATTCATCGGCGCCCGCTGGTATCTGTTTGCCCTCGTCATCCTGCTGATGTTCCTGCTCATGAATCATGAGCGGCGTCGGGGTGGTCCGAGCATCTCGCCGGCGCAACTGACCATGCTGGTCAATCAGCACGAAGGCGTGGTGGTCGACCTGCGCGAGACCGCTGACTTCCGCCAGGGGCATATCGTCGACAGCATCAGCGTGCCGGCGGCGAAGTTCGCCGAGCGCATCGCCGAACTCGAACGTCACCGCGACAAGCCGGTCGTGCTGGTCTGCAAGTATGGGCAGTCGGTGAACGACGCATCGAAGGCGTTGAGGCAGAACGGTTTTGACAAGGTGTTCAAGCTCGGTGGCGGAATCACCGAGTGGCAGAACCAGCAATTGCCACTGGTGCGGTCCTGAACATATGGCTCAGGTGACGATATACACCACGCGCTCGTGCCCGTACTGCATCGCCGCACGCGAACTGCTGGGGCGACTCGGCGTGGACTACGAAGACATCGACGTCGGCGCGGATGCGGCGCTGCGCGCCGAGATGGAGCGGCGCGCCGGCCGGCGCACGGTCCCGCAGATCTGGGTCGGCAACCGCCACATTGGTGGTTTCGACGACATGGACGAGCTGCACCGCCAGGGGCTGCTCGAACCGCTGCTTGCCGCAACGCGCAGCGATGAATGAAGAGAGTGAATGAAAGGCACGATGCACCATACCACCGAGAGGAAGAGTCGATGACCGAGCAGGCCCAGCAGCAGTTCGCGCTGCAGCGCATCTATATCAAGGACGTATCGTTCGAGACGCCACAAGGCCACGAGGTGTTCCGCCAGCAGTGGAAGCCGCGCGTGAACCTCGAGATGAACACGAAGCAGACCCGCATCGACGACAACAATTTCGAAGTGATACTGACGCTGTCGATCACGGCTGCGATCGAGGAAAAGACGGCATTCCTCGCCGAGGTGCAGCAGGGCGGCATCTTCTACGTCAGCGGAATACCGGAGCCGCAACTGCGCCAGGTGCTGGCAACGGTGTGCCCGAACATCCTGTTCCCGTACGCGCGCGAGGCGATCGACAACCTGGTCGTACGCGGCAGCTTCCCTCCCCTCATGCTGGCACCGGTGAACTTCGATGCGCTGTACCAGCAGGCACTCATGCAGCAGGAGCAGGAGGAGCAGGGCGGTACGCCTGCGGTCAACTGATATCTGCGGAGAACCGGCGTCGCAGCCTTCAGTCGCTACCGGCGAAACCGTTGCGACGCCATGCCTCGAATACCACCACGGCGACGCTGTTCGAGAGGTTCAGGCTGCGGTTGCCGGGACGCATCGGCAGGCGCAACAGACGCTCCGGTGCCAGCGTGTCGAGCAGATCCTGCGGCAGGCCACGGGTTTCGGGGCCGAACAGGATCGCGTCATCCATGGCGATTTCTGCCTGATCGTAGCGCGTGCGGCCACGTGTGCTGCACGCGAACAGGCGGCTCTGCGGGTGTGCGTCGCGCCAGGCGTCGAGGTCTCGCCAGGTGCGCAGCGTGACCCATTCGTGGTAATCCAGCCCGGCCCGGCGCAGACGCGCATCGTCGAGCGTGAACCCCAGCGGTTCGATCAGATGGAGCCGGCAACCGGTGTTCGCGCACAGCCTTATGACGTTGCCGGTATTCGGCGGAATCTCGGGCTGGTAGAGGATTACATCGAACATCAATTGCCCGGCGGGCGAACCGGAGGGCGCCGAGCCGCGGGCTGGCGTCCCGGACGCTCGACGGTCACGGTGACTGGGGCGGATTCCTGCACCATCGCGCCGCCATCATCGACGACGAGCAGTTGCAGCGTGTGTTCCCCACGCGTGAGCCCGCTCAGCTCCAGCGAGCCGTGCTGTGGGATCCCGGCCGGTTCGCCGTCGAGCAGCAGGCGCAGGCTGTGCCGTGCCTGCAGCGGTGGTTCGACGGCGACAGTGACCGCAACGTAGCCGATCGGGTGAACGATCGTCTCGCCGTCGAGCGGGGCAGTGATCGCGAGCGTTTCGTAGGCAGGCGTGGCCGGTGCCTCCCGATCCTGGCCGGGATCAGACGAAGTCGCGGGTTTTGACACCTCGGGCAAGGTATTGGTCGGCGGCAGTCGCACCGGTTCCGATGCCTCGTCCTGACGATCGCTGAAGACCGCATTGCCCTGCGCGTCGCGGCTGCGATAGATGCCACCGTCGGCGGCGAACGATGGAGCGGTGATCGCTGCCGCGAGCACGAGCAGCAGCAGTCGCACGACGGCGGGGCAGGTGTTCATGGCGGGACTCCGTCAGACGCTGTAGTACATGTCGAACTCGACCGGGTGCGTGGT
>DAOLKH010000248.1:0-3711 GCA_035331685.1 Pseudomonadales bacterium | reverse complement strand
ACGCATTCCGACAGGCCGTAGCCCTCGTAGGCGGGGATGCCGTGCTCGCGTGCCCGCAGGATCTGGCTGGCGGCCACGCGTGCACCGCCAACTGCAACGAAACGCAGGCTCGACGGGGCGCGCCAGCCGCGATCGCACGCGTGCACCAGCAGTTGCAACAGTTGCGGGATCAGAATCAGGGTCTGCGGCTGCAGCTCATCGAGCGCAGCGAGCAAGGCTGGCGCATCGACGGAAGAACTGCCGCCGATCCCGATGCGTGCCAGATCCGGCAGCAACACTTCGCCACCGGCAAGCAGAGCGGCGTAGACACCGGCGACGTTCTCCAGCAGCACCGACAAGGGCAGCAGCGACAGATGCCGCGGCCGTTCAACATCCACGGCTTGCGCCAGTGCGGCGGCCTGGCGCAGCAATTGCGAATTGCCGAGGCAGACGCCTTTGGGTGTACCCGTCGAGCCCGACGTATAGGTGATCTTGCCAGTGCCCAAGGGCAGCGATTCGTTGCCATCTGGAGAGTTCGCTGCCAGTCGCAACACACGCAGTCCGCAGCACTCGCTACCAGGCTGCAGATGTCCGTCGAGTTCGGCAAGCAGACGCTGTTGATCGTGTCGAGCATGGTGGTCGCACAGCAGCAGATCCACCCCGGTCTCATGCAAGGCGTGCGCACTCTGGGTTGGCGAGAAGAAGCCGGGTACCGGCAGCAGCGGCACCGCTGCGATCTGGCAGGCAATATCGGCGACGATCCATGCGATGCCATTTCGAGCCGGCAGGGCGACGCGCGTGCCACCCGCAATGCGGATGGTGGAGGCAAGGGCAGCAGCCTCGCACGCCAGTTCGCTCAGCGACAGTGAATCACCGTTGTCAGCGCTCAACCGCATACGGTTGTCGGCGTCTCCTGGAAGCCGTGCGCACAGATTGTCGGCCTCACTGCTCACGGTGCACCCAGCCGCGACGCAAGTGTCGCAATCGACGCGTCCGCACGTATCAGGGCGTCAGCAAGATGCGCATCAGCAGTGCAATGCCGCATGCCATCCTCGACACAACCCAGCATCACCTGCGGATTGCCGGCGTAATAGCTGCCCCATGCCGCAACATTCGCGATCCGGCCTGGGTCGGCTGGACACACCGCGTCGATCTCGAGTCCCAACGCACGGATGCCGCGCTGCACTTCCGGTGTCACCACGAACATCAGCCAGCGATATCCAGCGCGGGCGAGCACCGCCAGCAACAACAGATACAGCAACGGCGTGGAGGCGCCGGGGCCAGAGACCAGATTGCCGATCTCTACCAGCGTCGTACGCAGTACCGGCATGTGGCGAATGCCCGCGATCACCTGTTCCGCTGGCTGGTCAAGATAGTCTTCGAGAAACAGTCGCCCTTCGCTGGCGCGGCGGATTCCGAGCGCCGCCCGGCATGCGGAGCCCGACCACATGCCGAGCAGCAACGGCATGAAGCTGGTGACGCGCGCACCGTGTATGGCTTCGAAGCGTTCGTAGATGAAATGTTCCAGCTCGACTCGTCCGGGTTCACCAGGCCGCAGCAGGTCGAAGCGCGACCTGTTTTCACCGAATCTTTCCAGCGAACGCACGAACACCCGCTGCTCCCGTTCGGACCGCTCACCATCCACCGACACCGACATCATTGCTGCAGCCTGGACGCTCGCCCGGTGTACCCGTATCGACGCACAGACTAGACAGCGGACCTTAACGACGGCTTAAGCGCCCGGCACCCGGCATTCGTGCGCGGCCTAAGGTCCGGTTAAGCAAGCCGGCGCATGATCTGTCCCGCGCCCGGACCGAAGGAGCATCGTCCGGACGATCCGGCAGGAGGAACGATGCGCGACTGGCATGATGCATTCGGCAACAGCGAACGTGATGCACAACGACGCTGGGGCAATCCGGCAGTATGGGACGAGGCGCGGATCAGCCGCCTGCTGTGGACCGAGATCCCGCCGCGGTACCACGCGCGCATCGAAGCGGTACCGTTCTTCTTTCTTGCGAGCAGTGATCGCGGCGGACACTGCGACTGCTCGTTCAAGGGCGGCGGCCCCGGCCTGGTGCGCATCATCGATCCGCACACGCTCGTCTTCGCCGACTTCGACGGCAATCATGCGTTCATGAGTCTAGGCAACATCCTCGACAACCCGTACGTCGGTCTGTTGTTCATCGACTTTGCCGATGGCGCACGGTTGCGCGTGAACGGGAGTGCCACCATCCATGACGACATTGCCCAGCTCGAACTGTTCTCGCGTCTTCCACACGTACGACGGGTGGTGCGCGTGCAGGTGGAACAGGTGGTGCCCAACTGCGCGGCGCACGTGCCCCGTCTGGTGCCGGCGGCAACGCGCAGCTGAGGTGATCCATGGGCAGCTATCGTGTCACGGTGAACCTGGAACTGACGGCGAAGTGCAACGCCCTGTGCGTGATGTGTCCGCGCGAGGCAATTGCAGCGCCACGCCCCATGCAGCTCGACGTCCTGCAGCGGGTGGTCGAACGACTCGAACCGCAGGATGTGCATCGCGTCGTGATTGCCGGTTACGGTGAACCCACCACGCATCCGCGCTGGCGTGATTGCATCGAAATCCTGCGCGGTGCGCGGGTGCGTCTCGACATGGTGAGCAACGGTCATTTGCTTGATGAAGAGAGGCTTCTGTCACTCGATGGGCTGCTGCACACGCTGGTCATATCGTTTTCCAGCGTTGATCCCGAGGTGTACCAAAGCGTGCACGTGAACCTCGACCATCAGCGTGTGATGCGCAACATCGAACTTGCGCAGGCGCGACTGCAGCACACACGACTGGCAATCAGTCTGACTCCGCTCACTGCCTGCCTTGCATCGCTGGAACAAACCATCGCCTGGCTGCGCGGGCGTGGCGTCACGCTGCTGACGATGTCACCAACGCTCTATGACCGTGCCGGAGCCCTGCACGAAGAAGCCGATCCGGGACTGCAGTTGCGGCAGATCATCGCGAAGTACGGGCTTCGCAGTCAGGAATTCGATTTCATTCCTTCGCTGCACGACGTGTTTGGTCAGTGGCGCTGTAACCGCTTTCGCTGTCTGCCTCGCAACACGGTGTTGCCGGTTGCCGCCGACGGCAGCTACCAGTACTGCTTCAACGATGTCGCCCACGCCCATCCGATCGGGCACGTCGCCCAAATGAGTGTGCGCGAGGCGCTGCAACGACGTGAGCGGATGCCGGAGCTTGTGGATCTCTGCGAGGGCTGCAACGTGCGTGGACGTTACGGTCCGCTGGAAACGCTGCGTGCTGCTGGTGGCTACCTGCGTCATGCCCTGAAGCAGTAATGTGGCTGCCGCACCCGATTCGATCGACTATCCGCACTGCTCACTCGATAACCCCGGCGTCCAGCAACGGCATCAGCCAGTAATGGAGGCCAGTGCCGCCGAAATCGTGACGTAACTCTTCAAGGAGCGCGCTCAGCGCGATACATTCGGCGTGTACGTGGAACATCACTTTGCGTTGGCGCCCGAGGACCTGTTCGGCCAATGACAAGTCCGACAGCCTGCTGCCGTGACCATCGATACGCATACTGCTGAAGCCGGACAACCCATCCTTCATCAATAGCCAGTCTGCCATCGACTCTTCCAACGACGGTGTCGTTACGATCACCAAGAGACATTGCGACATGATCTTGTCCTAGTTTTACTGTGTTAAAAACTGAGATCGATCGGCTCTCCCACAACACGGACACCTAC
>DAOLKH010000247.1:0-3712 GCA_035331685.1 Pseudomonadales bacterium | reverse complement strand
GATCAGTGATTCGGCGATCATCGCGGCGACCAGGCTGTCGCAACGCTACATCACGGACCGGCAGCTGCCGGACAAGGCGATCGACCTCGTCGACGAGGCGGCAAGCCGTATCCGCATGGAGATCGACTCGAAGCCGGAGCAGCTCGACCGGCTCGATCGACGGCTGATCCAGCTCAAGATCGAACGCGAGGCGGTGCGCAAGGACGAGGATCAGTCGGCGCGGCAGCGGCTGGAGAAGATCGAGGCCGAGATCACCGAGCTCGAAGCCGAATACGCACAGCTCGAGGAGGTCTGGAAGGCCGAGAAGGCCACGGTTCACGGTTCGCAGCAGATCAAGAGCGAACTCGAGCAGGCGCGCGTGGATATGGAAGCCGCACGGCGTGCGGGCGATCTGGCGCGCATGTCGGAGTTGCAGTACGGGATCATTCCGGCCCTGGAGAAGCGCCTGGCCGCGGCTGCCGATCTGGAAGCGGGCGGCAGGATGCAGTTGCTGCGCAACAAGGTCGGCGAGGAGGAGATCGCGGAGGTCGTCTCGAAATGGACCGGGATTCCGGTATCGAAGATGCTCGAAGGCGAGCGCGAGAAGCTGCTGCACATGGAGGGGGCGCTGCACCGGCGTGTGATCGGGCAGGACGAAGCGATCCGGGTGGTGTCCGACGCGGTGCGCCGCTCGCGTGCGGGGCTTGCGGATGCCGCACGCCCGAACGGTTCCTTCCTGTTCCTGGGGCCGACCGGTGTCGGCAAGACCGAGCTTTGCAAGGCGCTCGCCGAGTTCCTGTTCGACAGCCAGGACGCGATGGTGCGCATCGACATGTCCGAGTTCATGGAGAAGCACTCGGTGGCGCGTCTCATCGGGGCTCCGCCGGGTTACGTGGGCTACGAGGAAGGCGGTTACCTGACCGAGGCGGTACGCCGGCGTCCGTATTCGCTGCTGCTGCTCGATGAGGTCGAGAAGGCACACCCGGACGTGTTCAACGTGTTGCTGCAGGTGCTCGATGACGGGCGGCTGACCGACGGCCAGGGGCGCACGGTGGATTTTCGCAACACCGTGATCGTGATGACGTCGAACCTCGGATCGGATGTGATCCGGGAAATGGCGACCGAGGACGACTACCCGCGCATGAAGGCTGCAGTGATGGAGATCGTCGGGCGTTATTTCCGGCCCGAGTTCATCAACCGCATCGACGACACGGTGGTGTTCCATCCGCTGGGAGCAGAACAGATCCACGGTATCGCGGGGATTCAGCTCGATCTGCTGCGCCGGCGCCTTGCCGAGCGCGAACTGGGGCTGGAAGTCAGCGCTGCGGCCGTCGATGTGCTGGCGCGCGCGGGCTTCGATCCGGTGTTCGGTGCCCGGCCGCTGAAGCGTGCGATCCAGCAGCGCATAGAGAACCCGCTGGCGCAGAAGATCCTTGCCGGCGAGTTCATGGCGGGCGATACGATCGTGGTGGATGCGGACGGCGAGGCGTTGGTGTTCGTGGGGCGCTAGGGAATTGATGCGGTACCCACCCCGTCGGCGCGAATGCCGACCTGCACGTGGGTCGGGTTTCAACCCGACGGGGATTGGTGTGGTGCTACGCCCGTCGGCATGAATGCCGACCTACGCCCGTTGGCATGAATGCCGACCTACGCCTGTCGGCAGGATCGCCGGCCTACGGGCAGAACCGCTTCATCGCAGCTTCTGCGCGCGCACGCTCGCTGGCCTTTTCTTCCGGCGTGAGAACGTGCGTTTCGCCGTAGTCGTCGGTGCGCTTTACCTCGTCATCGCCGGAAAGCATCTTGAAATTCTCCGTGGCGACTCGGCAGGTCTCGGCGTTCGCTGCCGCTTGCTTCTCCTCGTCGGTAGGCTTTGCAGTGGCTTCGGAGTCCACGGTCGAGAAGCCCTTCTGGACCTTGATCGCTTCCGCATCGGCTTCGGTAGGGGGCTGTTGACCGAAATGCACCACGCCTTCGGCGTCGGTCCACTTGTACACGCGCTCGGTCGCGTCGGCTCCGATCGAGGCGAACGTGATCAGTGCGGCCAGCAGTGTGGTCCGGATCCGGTATTGTCGATGCATGGACGATCTTCCGCGAAGTGCCAGGAACTGGACGGATTATAGCCGCTATACGGCAACTGACGGGTACGCACGCCTGCCATGTACGGGCACACGGGCAAAATTGTGGTTGACGTGTTGGTGTGCGAGCGGAAAGAATGACCGCAACCCCCGGGGCCGGACGTTGACTTACCGGTGAACGTCCTGGCCAGGAGACGCGATAACGGCGCGCTTCCGCCCCCGGCATCCAGGCACAGGCGCATTACCTACCGCTCTGCTCCGGGGTCCAAGGCATCGATGCATGCTGACGGTCCCGGGCTCCGATCTTGGACTCCCGGCCGATGATGGCACCGCATGACGTGCCGTGAGCGTGCGCGTTCCCGCTTCATGCGTGGCAGCGCGTCAGACTGGTCCAGGTCACGGAGGTGTATCGCGTGAAAATGTTGTCTGGTGGTGAAATGGTCATCCAGGCGCTCGAGGACGAAGGTGTCGAGTACGTCTTCGGTTATCCGGGTGGCGCCGTTCTTCATATCTACGACGCGCTGTTCAAGCACGACGGAAATCTCACGCACGTGCTGGTGCGCCACGAACAGGCTGCAGCGCACGCCGCCGATGGCTACGCGCGCAGCACCGGCCGTCCCGGGGTGGTACTGGTGACTTCGGGGCCGGGCGCGACGAATGCGATCACCGGCATCGCGACTGCCTACATGGACTCGATCCCGATGGTCGTGATCTCGGGGCAGGTTCCGCGCGAGAAGATCGGCGAGGATGCGTTCCAGGAAACCGATATGTTGGGCGTGTCGCGCCCGGTCGTGAAACACAGCTTCATGGTTCGTGACGCTGCCCGGATTCCGGAGACGATCAAGAAGGCTTTCCATATCGCGACTTCGGGTCGTCCTGGTCCGGTCGTCATCGATATTCCAAAGGACGTGACCAGCCCGGCCGAGAAGTTCGAGTACGTCTACCCGGAGCGGGTGCGGCTGCGTTCGTACAACCCCGTCACGCGAGGGCACTCGGGCCAGATCCGCAAGGCAGTGCAGTTGCTGCTCTCGGCGCGATGCCCGGTGATCTACGCCGGTGGTGGCGTGATCCTCGGCAACGCAACGGCGCAGCTGCGCCGGCTCGCGGATCTGCTCGATTACCCGGTGACCAACACCCTGATGGGCCTTGGTGCATACCCGGGAAGCGATCGTCGCTTCCTCGGCATGCTCGGCATGCACGGCACCTACGAGGCCAACATGGCGATGCATCACGCCGACGTGATCATCGCGATCGGGGCGCGTTTCGACGATCGGGTGACGAACACGCCGGGGCGTTTCTGTCCCGATGCGAAAATCATCCACGTCGACATCGATCCGACGTCGATCTCGAAGACGGTGCCAGCCGACATTCCGATCACCGGGCCGGTCGGCGCGGTGCTCGACGAGATGCTCGCCCAGATTGAAGAGGCGCAGGACAGAGACAGCACGCTTCCCGATCGCACCGCCCTCGATGCGTGGTGGAACGAGATCGATCGCTGGCGCGACGCGTGGGGCATCTACCGCCAGCCGCGCTATGACTCGAGCGGTTCGCTGATCATGCCGCAGGACGTGATCCGCACGTTGCATGCCGTGACTGGCGGCAAGGCCTTCGTGACCTCGGACGTGGGGCAGCACCAGATGTGGGCGGCCCAATACTAC
>DAOLKH010000246.1:0-3722 GCA_035331685.1 Pseudomonadales bacterium | reverse complement strand
GATGTTCGGGGTCGGCAGTCAGCGTGCGCGCCACGTCGACGATGTCGGCAACCACGGCCGACGCCGTCGGCTCCGAGCCAGCGCCGGGGCCGTAGTAGAGCGTCGGACCCACTGCATCGCCCTTCACGAGAATCGCGTTCATCACGCCATTCACGTTGGCGATCAGCCGATCGTGCGGAATCAGCGTCGGGTGCACCCGCAACTCGATGCCCTCGGCGGTACGCCGGCAGATTCCCAGATGCTTGATGCGATAACCGAGTTCCGCCGCATACACCAGGTCTTCTTCGCCGAGGGTGCTGATGCCTTCGGTATAGACCTTGTCGAACTGCAGCGGAATGCCGAATGCCAGCGAGGCGAGGATGACCAGCTTGTGCGCGGCATCGATACCCTCGACGTCGAAGGTGGGGTCTGCCTCGGCGTAGCCCAGCGCCTGTGCATCGGCGAGCGCGGCAGCGAAGCTGCGACCCTTCTCGCGCATCTCCGACAGGATGTAGTTGCCGGTGCCGTTGATGATCCCGGCCACCCACTCGATGCGGTTCGCGGCGAGCCCCTCGCGAATCGCCTTGATGATCGGAATGCCGCCGCCGACTGCCGCCTCGAACGCGACCGTGACGCCACGCGCACTGGCTGCAGCGAAGATCTCGTTGCCGTGTTCGGCAATCAGCGCCTTGTTCGCCGTGACCACATGCTTGCCTGCGGCGATCGCCTGCATCACCAGTTCGCGCGCCGTGTCGCAGCCGCCGATCAGCTCGACGACGATATCGATTTCCGGATCACGCACCACGGCGAACACATCGCGACTGGTGCGTACGCCGGCAGTCTCGCAACGCAGGTTGCCGCGGCGCACCCCGACATGAGTCACGAGCACGTCGCGGCCGACGCGTGCGGCAATGTCGGCTCCGTTGCGTTGCAGCACGGTGAATGTTCCCGAGCCCACGGTACCGAAGCCGCAGATGCCAACCCGTATCGGACCCATGTGGTGCTCCTCGTTGCCCGTTCCGTTCATGCTCAATTTATGCCGAGCATTTTCGCCAGTTCCTTCGCCGGCCGGTATCCCGGTATCAGCGTGCCGTCCTCCAGCACCAGTGCCGGCGTGCCGGTGACACCCACCTTTTCGCCGAGCAGCATCTGGTCGGCAACCGGATTGCCCGCGCAGACGTTCTCGGGAATCGTGTCGCCGCGCTTGAGCGCCGTCAGCGCAGCCTTGCGATCAGCCGCGCACCACGCGCTCGCGATCTTGCGATACGACGGTGAGCCCAGGCCCGCACGCGGGTAGGCCAGATAGTGCACTGCGATACCGAGCTTGTTGATTTCGGCAATCTCGCTGTGCAGCTTGCGACAGTAACCGCAGTCGACGTCGGTGAACACGGTGATCGTCGCACGCGGATTGGGTGGTGCGAAAACGATCATGTCGGCCGGATCGATGGCCGCGATCAACCGTGCCCGCTCCTGCTGGCGCCCCACCTCGTCGAGGTTCGCGAAGCCGTCCGCCCGGATCTCGAACAGATCGCCGGCGACGAAATGCGTTCCTGCACTGTTGACGTAGAGCACGGGGCCACCGCGCACCTGTACCTCGTACATGCCTGCGATCGCACTCGGTTTCGGCGCCTCGTACTGCAAATCGGGTCGCGCCTTCGACAGCGCGGCCAGGATCGCGTCAGCTGCGGGATCCGGACCATCCGCACCATTCGCGCGGGCAATCAGCAACAACGCCATGATCACGGCGGCGCCGATGCGGCGCCAGCAGCCATCTGCATGTCTCATCCGAGCTTCCTCCTGTAGTGATGCGGCAGCGCCGCACCGGGACACGGCCACACTTCCGGCAGATCATCCGCGCGGATGGTGCGCCGCGTGCACCTGTTTCAACCGTTCGCGTGCCACGTGCGTGTAAATCTGCGTCGTCGACAGATCGCTGTGCCCGAGCAGCATCTGCACCACGCGCAGATCGGCTCCGTGATTCAGCAGATGCGTCGCGAAGGCATGACGCAGCGTGTGCGGCGACAGCGGCTTCGTGATCCCGGCCGTGACGGCGTGCTGTCTGATCCGGTGCCAGAAGGCCTGACGCGTCAGCGCACGTCCACCACGCCCCGGAAACAGCACCGCACTGTGCATCGCGTCGGGCAGTCCGGGACGCGCTTCGCGCAGATAACGACCTATCCACGTCAGCGCTTCCTCGCCTACCGGAACCAGCCGCTCGCGCGAACCCTTGCCCATGATCCGCACCACACCTTGGGTCATGCCGAGCCCGGAGAGTTCCAGCGTGACCAGCTCACTGATGCGCAATCCGCACGCATACAGCAGTTCGAGCATCGCCCGATCGCGCAACCCGATCGCGGTGGCGATATCCGGTGCTGTCAGCAGCCGTTCCACGTCGTCCTCGCCGAGCGTCCCCGGCAATGCACGCGGAGCCCGTGGTCCAGGCACGCGCAGCGTCGGATCGACGGTGATCACACCCTCGCGCAACAGGTAACGATAGAAGCCACGCAGGCACGACAGCAGGCGTGCGGCAGTTCGCGTCGAGCGGCCTTCACGCAAGCCCGCGGCGAGGTATTCCAGCAGCAGCGAACGATCGACCGCCACCAGATCCGACCCGCGCGCGCGCAACCATCCGGCAAACGCCTCGAGGTCACTGCGATAGGCCGCCAGCGTGTTCGCGCTCGAGCCCTTCTCCATCCACAGCGCATCGAGAAAACGCTCGATCACACTACGGTCTGCGTCTGCGATCATCGAGGATTCTCACCCCTGGAAGTGCGCCCGCACCACGCACACAAAAAAGGTGGCTCACGCCACCCTTTCCGCCGTCTGCCGTACGGATCAGTCCGCGCTCTGCTTGGCCAGCTTTTCCTTGATCCTGGCCGCCTTGCCGCTCAGTTCGCGCAGGTAATACAGCTTCGCCTGGCGCACATCACCACGACGCTTGACCTGGATGTTCGCGACCGCCGGGCTGTACGTCTGGAACGTACGCTCCACGCCCACACCGTGGGAGATCTTGCGTACCGTGAACGCCGAATTCAGACCCCGGTTGCGCTTGGCAATCACCACGCCCTCGTAGGCCTGCAGCCGCTCGCGCTCGCCTTCGACGACACGCACATCGACCACCACCGTATCGCCCGGTGCAAAATCCGGCACATTCTTGCCCATCTGCTCGGCTTCGAGCTGTCCAATGATCGTGTTCTGCATGACCTCATCCTCCCCTGTTTCGCTCGCGCAACGGGTGCGCTCGCCCCTGTAGCCGTCATTGCGCAGTGCCCAGGGCACCGCCCCCATCAATGCTCTTCGCGTGCTGCCGCCAGATCGGGACGGCGTACCCGCGTGCGTTCGCAGGCTTGCTCCAGCCGCCACGCGCGAATCCGTTCGTGGTCACCACTCAGCAGCACCGGCGGCACTGCACGCCCCTCGAACACCTCTGGCCGCGTGTAGTGCGGACAGTCCAGCAAGCCTTCTGCAAACGAGTCCTGCACCGCCGACTCGTCGTGCCCCAGTGCGCCTGGCAAAAGCCGGATCATCGCATCCAGCAGCACCATCGCAGGCAACTCGCCCCCGCTCAGCACGTAGTCGCCGAGCGATATTTCCTCGTCTGCCTCGCTCTCGATCACGCGCTCGTCGACGCCTTCGTAGCGCCCCGCAAGCAGCACCAGTGGCCCGCCCTGCGCCAGCGCTTCCACCCGTTGCTGTCGCAGCGCAACCCCCTGCGGCGACAGGTAGATCACGCGCGCCTGCGC
>DAOLKH010000245.1:0-3724 GCA_035331685.1 Pseudomonadales bacterium | reverse complement strand
ACAGGCGCCTGCCGCCGCACCGCTGACTGCGCTGGCACCGCTGGCACAGAACATCGTCGATCTGGAGCGCGTCCTGCTGCCGGCAGCGGCGCGACTCGACAACGAATTCGCGTCCGGTTTGCCGCTGGCACACTGCGATCCGCTGGTATTCCAGCAGGTGCTGCTGCGCGGCATCCGGCATGCACGTCGCGGCCTGGCCAATGACGGCACGCTGGCGATCCGGCTGCGCGCGCTGAACTCCGCTCGCCGCGCCTGCATATCGTGCCGCGAGGGTTTCGAGGGGCATCACGTCGAACTGGTGATCGAGGACAGCGGCGCCATGCTGAGCGAGCGCGACATCCGCGCACTCGCGCAAAGAAGTGGCAACGACGCCCCGGCCAGCAGCCCGCTCGATGACCTCGCGGAGATCCATGCGCTGGTACACAGCCAGGGCGGGCATCTGCAGATCCAGCAGAGCCTGCCAGCCGGCAACTCGCTGCACGTCTTCCTGCGTGCGGCAAGCACGGAACAGCAGCGCGAACACGACGCCAGTGTCCGCAGCACCGTCACACGCTTTCCGTTCGTACGCCTGCGCGATCCGCGCAACTCGGGCTGATCAGCTGCAGCCCGGGCAGCCCGCGCGCCGCCCGATGCGCAGACGATGGAAGTCGAGCGCCAGACCGTCGAACACCAGCAGCTCCCCGGCCGCCACGGTTCCCGCACCACAGATGAACTTCAGCGCCTGCAATGCCTGCAGCACGCCCATGGTGCCGACCACCGGAGCAGCGATCCCGCTGTGTGCGCAGGCCGCCGCTGGGTCGTCGCCGCCGTCGGGATACAGGCACTCGTAGCACGCTGCATCCGGCTCGCGCGCATCGAATACCGCGAGCTGGCCTTCCCAGCCGATTGCCGCCGCACTGACCAGCGGTACGCGATGGCGCCGCGTGGCCGCGTTGATCACGCGCCGCGACGCCGCGTTGTCGCAACAGTCGAGCACCAGACCGACGCCTGGCACGAGGCGATCGAGCAACTCCACATCAGCCCGACAGGCGAAGACTTCCACGTCTACGTCGGGATTCAATGCGCCGACGCCGGCGGCAGCCGATTCGGCCTTGTACTCGCCGATGCGCGCCTGGGCATGGATGATCTGGCGTTGCAGGTTCGAAAGCTCGACGCGGTCGGCGTCGACCAGCAGCAGCCTCCCCACTCCGCTTGCCGCCAGATAGAGGGCTGCCGGCGATCCCAGGCCGCCGAGACCCACAATGAGTACGCTTGCATCGAGCAGCCGCTGCTGGCCCGCGACGTCGATCGCAGGCAGCAGGATGTGGCGGCTGTAACGCAGCAATTGCTCGTCGTTCATGGTGCATGGCTCCGCTCGTGGTACGACTCGCCGATCCGACCGAGCGTGACCCGCTCGTGGCCGGCAAGATCGCGCTGCGTCGCAATCGCCACCAGGCCAGCGGCAGCGAACAGTGCACGCAGCGCCTCCCCCTGCGCAGCGCCGTGCTCGCACAGCAGCCAGCCGTCCGACGACAGATGCTGCGGTGCCGCAGCAACGATCCGGCGCAGTGCATCGAGCCCGTCGGTACCCGCCACCAGCGCGTGGCGCGGCTCGCGACACACCCCCGGTGCGGCAAGACAGGGGTCGTCCTCGGCGATATACGGCGGATTGGCGACCACCAGCTCGAAACGCCGCCCCTCGAGGCCGGCAAACCAGTCGCCCGTTTCGAACGCAACGTTGCCGAGCCCGAGTCGCCCGGCATTCATACGGGCAAGGTGCACCGCCGCCGGATCGCGATCGACTCCGAGCACCCGCCACGCCGGACGCTCGCTCGCCAGCGCAAGCGCGATCGCCCCACTGCCGGTGCCGAGATCGAGCACATCGGCCGCTCGCGCAGCGCCTCGCACCAGCGCAAGCTCGACCAGCAGCTCGGTCTCCGGTCGCGGTACCAGCGTGTTGCCGTCGAGCGCGATATCGAGCGACCAGAACGCCTGCCGCCCGAGCAGGTAGGCGACCGGTTCGCCGGCTCGCCGCCGTTCGAGCAGCGCAAGATAGCGAGCACGTGAAGCCGCGTCGACCCCGGCTTCGGGATACGCGAACAACCGGGTGCGGCTGCACCCGAGCACGTGCGCGAGCAGCAGCTCGGCGTCGATCCGCGCATCGGGCCCCGGCAGCCGCGCGCATCCTGCAGTGAGCAGCGCGCCGACCGCCACCGGCACCTCGCCGGCAACAGGCGCAGCGCTCATCCGGCAAGCGCCGCGAGCTGCTCGGCCTGGTATTCGCCGAGCAGTGGGTCGATCACGCAGTCGAGATCTCCCTCGAGGATCTCGGGCAGTCGATACAGCGTGAGGTTGATACGGTGATCGGTGACGCGCCCCTGCGGGTAGTTGTAGGTGCGGATGCGCTCGGAGCGATCGCCGCTGCCGACCTGCAGGCGACGTTCGCCAGCCTGCGCATCGGCCTGCTGCTCGCGCGCATCGGCGAGCAGACGCGCCTGCAGCAGCGCCATCGCGCGGGCGCGGTTCTTGTGCTGCGAGCGCTCATCCTGACACTCGACGACGATGCCACTCGGCAGGTGCGTGATGCGTACCGCCGAATCGGTACGGTTCACGTGCTGCCCGCCGGCACCGGAAGCGCGGTACGTGTCGATGCGCAGATCCGCCTTGCCGATCTCGATGGCCTCGATTTCAGCGACTTCGGGCAGGATTGCAACGGTGCACGCAGAGGTGTGGATACGACCCTGCGATTCCGTGGCCGGAACACGCTGCACGCGGTGCGCACCGGATTCGAACTTCAGCCGCGAGAACACGTCGCTGCCGGAAATCAGCGCGACCACCTCCTTGAAGCCTCCGTGCTCGCCGGGACGTTCGCTGAGCGTCTCGAGCCGCCACCCGCGCCGGTCCGCGTAGCGTGCGTACATGCGGAACAGGTCGCCGGCGAAGATCGCGGCCTCGTCGCCTCCGGTGCCTGCGCGAACCTCGAGAAACACATTGCTGCCGTCGCGCGGATCACGCGGCAACAGCAGTTTCTGCAGATCCAGTTCCAGACCTTCGCGCAGTGCGGCACTCGCTGCCAGATCCTCCTCGGCCAGAGCACGCAGCTCGGGGTCCGCGTCACGCATGAGCAGTTGCGCCGCGTCGATATCGGCCAGCACCTTGCGGTAGCGTGCGAAAGCCTGTGTCACCGGTTCGATTTCCGCGTATTCGCGCCCGAGCAGGCGAAACCGCTCCTGGTCGGCGATCGTATCCGCGTCGGCAAGCAGCGCGGTGAGTTCCTGGCAACGCTCCTCGAGTCCTTCGAGTCTGATGTACAGCGACTGTTTCATGACCCCTCGCGACCGCTGTCGCCCGGCTCCTCGTTCAGCCCGAACAGGCGTCGGCTCCAGCCGATGACCTCGGCGCGCCCCTCGGCCGCGGCACGGCGCAACTGCACCGTCGGTTCGTGCAACAGTTTGTTGGTGAGGCTGCGCGCCATCAGCGTCAGCACCTGGGTGGCGTCCCCGCCGGCACGCAACTGGCGCAACGCCCGCTCCAGTTCGCGATCACGCAGCGCTTCGGCGTGCGTGCGGTAGTCGCGCAGCGTATTGACGGCGTCCAGGCTGCGGCAATCGCGCAGCCAGCCGTCCACGCCGGCCGTCACGATCAGCGCCGCGCGCTGCGCCTCGCCTTCGCGCGCACGCCGATTGTCGTCGATGATCTGCTCGAGATCGTCGACGCTGTACAGGTAGACATCCGACAGCTCGCC
>DAOLKH010000244.1:0-3724 GCA_035331685.1 Pseudomonadales bacterium | reverse complement strand
CCGCCGTTATTACGAGCAGGTGCTGGCGAAGCACCCCGACAACCTGCGGGTGCAGATGCAACTGGCAGCGCTCGACTTCAACGAAGGGCACGCCGAAGCGATGGTCAAGCGGCTGCAGGACGGCATGGCAGCACACCCGGACGATCCGGAACCGCGGCTGATGCTGGCGCGCTACTACCTGAACCGCGGCGAAGGCCAGCAGGCGCTGGCGGTACTGAACGCACTCGACGAGGCACAGAAAAAGCAGCCGGCGGTGACCGCCCTGCTGGCAATGCTGTATCTGGCACAGAACGACTTCGCAACAGCCAGACCGCTGCTCGAGCGCATGGTGCAGTTGCAGCCCGGGGTGGCGCAGAACCACTACCAACTCGCGATGGCGCAGGCCGCACTCGGTGACACCAGAGCGATGCTGCGCGGGCTGCAGAAAACCATCGAGCTCGACCCGAAGCACGTGCCGGCGCGCGTGGCGCTGGCACACGGACTGCTGGCAACACAGGACCGCGAGGGTTTCGAGCTGCAACTCAAGGCGCTGCAGACGCTGGAGCCCGACAGCGCCGAAGTGCTCTCGCTCGAGGCGTCGGCAGCGCTGCTGCAGGGCAAGCGCGAAGAGGCGCTTGCGAAGCTGGAGCAGGCGTTCACGAAGGAGCCTTCACCGGCCACGCTGCAGAACCTCGCGCGCGAGAAGCTGCGCGGTGGCGACATGCCCGGCGCGCTGAAGCTGTTCGAGAAGTGGATCGGCGAGCACCCGCAGGACCTGCAGATGCGCATGGCACTCGCGGATCTGTACGCGATGGACAAACAGGACGCGCGGGCGATCGCGCAGTACGAGGCGGTCGTGAAGGCGGACGAGCGCCACGTGGTCGCGCTGAACAACCTGGCCTGGAGCCTGCGCAAGAGCAAGCCGAAGCAGGCGCTGGCGTACGCGGAACGCGCCAACCAGATCGCACCGGACGCCGCCTCGCTGATCGACACGCTCGCGATGGTGCTGGTCGAGAACGGCGAGAGCCAGAAGGCACAGACACAGATCGAGCGGGCGCTGAAGCTCGAGCCGAACAACCCGGGGATGCGCCTGCACGCCGCGCAGATCCGCATCGCACTCGGCGACACCGACGGGGCGACCCTGATCCTGAAATCGCTGCTCGGCACCAAGGGCGACTTCGCCGAAAGGGCCGAG
The DNA here is from genome assembly GCA_035331685.1 of Pseudomonadales bacterium. Classification (GTDB taxonomy): domain Bacteria; phylum Pseudomonadota; class Gammaproteobacteria; order Pseudomonadales; family UBA5518; genus UBA5518. The sequence continues at coordinate 2,550 of DAOLKH010000244.1, read as the reverse complement.
GCCGAAGCGCTGCTTGCCTCGCTGAAGAAGAACTGACGGCGCCGGTATGCCAGAGCTCGCAACACGTGGTTCCGGTGCGATCGTGCTGCTGCACCGGCTGGCGCGGCTGCTGCCGGTGGTCGCGATCGCGTTCGCGCTGTGGCTCACGCACCGTGCACTCGGCGATTACACGGCACGCGATCTCGCCCAACTCGTCTTCGACTTTCCCGCCGCGACACTGAGCAGCGCCGTACTGCTCACTGCAGCCGGCTACCTGATGCTCGCCGGCTACGACTGGATCGCGCTGCGCCACGTGGGGCGCAGGCTGGCGCTGCCGCAGGTGCTGCTGGCCGGTTTCACCGGTTTTGCAGTCAGCAACAGCGCCGGGCACGCGCTGCTCTCGGGCGGGGCGCTGCGCTACCGCTTCTATTCGGGCTGGGGGCTCAGCGGGCTCGAGATCGCGCAGGTCGTGGTACTCAGCACCATCACCTACTTCCTTGCCTGCGGCACACTGCTCGCGCTGAGCTTCGGCTTCGCGCCCCCCGAGCTCTTCGCGAAGAGCGAACTGGCCGGGAACTCGCTCGCAGTCATGAGCTGGCTCGCGATCGCGCTGCTCGCGGGCTACTGGGTGCTGGTCTTCAGCGGCAGGCGCAGCCTGCGCTGGCGCGAACACACGATCACGCTGCCGGGTCCGGGCATCACGCTGCTGCAGTCGCTGGTGGGCGCTGCCGACCTGCTGCTCGCCTCCACGGTGCTCTATGTACTGCTCAGCCAGCACGCCGACATTCCGTTCGCGCTGTTCCTGAACGCCTACCTGGTCGCGCAGCTCGCCGGTCTGTTCAGCCAGTCGCCGGGTGGCCTCGGCGTGTTCGAGGGCATCTTCGTGTTCCTGCTGACCGGCGAGCACGCCTCGGGCGAGATGCTCGCGGCGCTGATCGTCTACCGCGCGATCTACTACCTGCTGCCGCTCGCGGTCGCCAGCGCGCTGCTGCTCGTGTTCGAGCTGCGCAGCAGCGGCCGCTGGCCGCGCAGCCTCGTGCTGCCGTGGCAGGCGCTGCGCCAGGCGCTGCCGCACCTGTACTCGATGCTGCTGCTCGCGAGCGGTGCGATGCTGCTGCTCTCGGGAGTGTTGCCGGGCGAGGCCGAACGCCTCGAGTGGCTGGGCGACGTGGTGCCGATCACGCTGATCCAGGCATCGCACCTGGTCGGCAGCCTCGCCGGCCTGCTGCTGCTGGTGCTGGCGCGCGGGGTGCGGCTGAAGCTGCGCTCGGCGTACTACCTGACGCTGCAACTGCTGGCGATCGGGGCAGTCGCTTCGCTGCTGAAGGGTGCCGACTACGAGGAAGCCATCGTGCTCGGCCTGATGTTCGCGCTGCTGGCACCGGCGCGCAGTGTGTTCTACCGGCTCTCGCGCATCGACCAGGCCGGGGTGTCGCTGCACTGGACGATCGGCATCGCCGCGGTGCTCGGCATCGCGACGTGGATCGGCTTCCTGTCGTACCGCAACGTCGACTACAGCCATGCGCTGTGGTTCAGCTTCGATCTGCTCGACGACGCGCCGCGTTTCCTGCGCATGACGCTGGCCGTGTTCCTGTGCGCCGGTGCACTGCTGGTGCACTTCATGCTGCGCCGCAGCAAGCACCGCCCGCACACACCGGACGCCACCGAACTCGCGCAGGCAGCGGCGCTGGTGAGCCTGAGCCCCGACAGCAACCAGTTCCTCGCGCTCACCGGCGACAAGAACCTGTGCTGGCACACCGAACGCACCGGTTTCATCGCGTACGTGAGCACTCCCGGCTACTGGATCGCGATCGGCGATCCCTGCGGTTCACCGCAGGTGCAGGACGAGATCGTGTGGCAGTTCCGCGAGGCCGCCGACCGCTACGCGGCGAAACCGGTGTTCTACCGCGTGCGCCCGGACCTGCTGCCGCTCTACCTCGACCTCGGGCTGACGCCGCTGAAACTCGGCGAGGAGGCGCTGATCGATCTCCGGAACTTCTCGCTCAGCGGCTCGGCACGCTCGGCGCTGCGCCACTGCGTGAATCGCGGGCAGCGCGAAGGCTGGGAACTGCGCGTGCTGGCGGCGACCGAGGTTCCGGCGCACATGGACCGCCTGCGTGCGATTTCCGACCAGTGGCTGCAGGCGAAGAACACGCGTGAAAAAGGCATTTCGCTGGGTTTCTTCGACGCCGATTACCTGGCACGCACCGACATCGCAGTGCTCGCGCGCGGCGAGGAGATCGTGGCCTTCGCGAACCTGTGGCGCCCGCAGGCGCGCGAGGAGATATCGATCGACCTGATGCGCTACGCCAACGACGCGCCACCGATGGCGATGGACCTGTTGCTGGTCAGCCTGATGCTGTGGTCGAAGGAGCAGGGTTACCACCATTTCAACCTCGGCATGGCGCCGCTGTCGGGTTTCGAGACGCACCCGCTCGCACCGATGTGGCACAAGCTGGGGCGTTCGGTGTTCACCTACGGCAACGAGTTCTACAACTTCCAGGGGCTGCGCGCGTACAAGGACAAGTTCGATCCGGTGTGGTCGCCGCGCTACATCGTGCTGCCGTCCAC
>DAOLKH010000243.1:2715-3760 GCA_035331685.1 Pseudomonadales bacterium | reverse complement strand
GCCGAACAGCACGCCGGCGCCGCCCTGCAGCACTTCGATGCGTTCGATGTCGGCGAGCGCAATGCTGCCGAGGTCGGGCGCCGCCAACGATGGATTGTTGAGCCGGCGTCCGTCGACCAGCACCAGCGTGTTGTTGACGGCGTTCTCGCCGAAGCCGCGCATGCTGACGACGATGCCGCGAGCACCGTCGCCGATGGTGTCGCGGATCTGCAACCCGGCCCGGCCGCGCAGTACGTCGGCGATGGTGAGTGCACCGCTGCGTTCGATGTCTTCGCGCGTGATCACGCTGATGGCTGCGGGCGTATCGAGCACGAGCTGCTCGGCACGCAGTCCGGTGACGACGATCTGTTCGATGCCGTTCGTGGCGTTGGCGTTGAATGTGGCAGTGGCGCCGAGCAGCGCAAGCGTGATGATGCGATGGTTGACGTGCATGGTCCCTCCCCGGTCCCTGTGTCGTGCGTGGCGCGATTCGGGAGGAGGGGATGGGGTGAGATGAGGCGAGCGGCTGGGCACGCATCACCTGCCGAGCCCGCCGCTCGATCGCAGTGAAGCGCAGAAGGCCGGTCTCCGGGCTCGTGAGTGGATGCTGCGATCCGGGCTCCGGCGCCTTCCCATCCGACGCGTGCTGCGTCTGCGACAGTGGCTGCTTGCCGGTCCTGTTCTCACTTACCGTTGCGGGGGCAGCGCTGGATTTTCACCAGACTTCCCGTTTCATCCTGCATCGCCACGGGTTTTCGCCCCGGCGCCGCAGGACACCGTCCGCGACAGGGGCGGCACCATAGTGCCGGTGCATCGGGCTGTCAACGTGTAGGTCGGCATTGTAGGTCGGCATTCATGCCGACAGGTTCATGCTGTAGGTCGGCATTCATGCCGACAGGGTTATGCCGCAGGTCGGCATTCATGCCGACGGGAATGTCGGATTGAAATCCGACCTACGCGGGTCGGGGTCGTGTTCGTAGGTCGGCATTCATGCCGACAGGTTCATGCCGTAGGTCGGCATTCATGCCGACGGGAATGTCGGATTGAAATCCGACCTACGCGGGTC
>DAOLKH010000243.1:0-2615 GCA_035331685.1 Pseudomonadales bacterium | reverse complement strand
TAGGTCGGCATTCATGCCGACAGGTTCATGCCGTAGGTCGGCATTCATGCCGACGATGCGTCAGTTCTGCTCAGAGGCCGGACGCAAGCATCTCCGCCGCGTCGGCTATCTGTGGCCCGCCGCAGATCCAGACCGACGTGGGGATCATGCGTGTCGCGATGTGGTCGCGCAGCGCCGGGTGACGCAGCATCTGCTGTGCCATCGAGGTGTGTTGCAGATCGGATGCGTCGAAGATCACCCGCTGCGGATGGTGCAGGACCAGATCCTCGAGCGTGATCGAACCGTAATCCTCGACGCCGAGTTCGCGCGTCAGGTTGCGCCAGCCGGCGAGCCCGAGCAGTTCGTCGCGCAGTGTTCCGGCCCCCGGGCTCAGTCCGTTCGGCAGATAGATCAGCGCGAGTCCCGGCGTTCGTGCGTGCGCGGCGCTGCGCACGGCATCGAGGCGACGCCTGGTTTCGGCGATCAAGGCCTGGCCGGCCTCGGCTTCGCCGACCAGCGTTGCCACCTGTTCGATGAACGCCAGCGACTCGGCGATGCTTTCCGGCATCGCGATCGTTCGCACGGGGAAGCCGAGTCGTTGCAGTGCGGCGGTGCTCTCGCGCGAGGCCAGCGTGCCGGAGAGGATCAGATCCGGTGCAAGCCGCACGATCGATTCCACCGAACCGTCGAAGCGCTCGATGCCCTCCGCCTGTGCCGCCATCCACGACAGTGAGCGATCGGTGGCGAGCTGGCTCAGCATCACGATCCGCTCGCGTGGCAGCAGCATCAGCAGCAACTGGTCGGTGCACAGGTTCAGCGACACCACGCGCTGTGGCGCAGCCCATGCCGTCAGCGGCAGGCAGAGCAGCACGGCCCCGAGCAGGCGCCTCACGTCGGAGCAAGCTCGTGGATGCGGGTGCAAAGTGCTGCGTTCAGGGGGCAGGGCACGCCGGCTTCGCGTGCCCTTGCACACAGGAAACCGTTGATGAAGTCGATTTCGGCGCGTCGTCCGGTCTGTACGTCCTGCAACATCGACGAGCGGTTTTCCGCCGTCTGGCGCGCGACGCGAGCGGCCAGCTGCGGCAGTTCCGCCGCCAGCCCGCTGTGGCCGAGTGCATCGAGGATCGTGACGATTTCAGCACACAGTGCCGTGAATTCATCAGCGATCGGGCCGGGCTTCACCAGCGCGCCGTTCGGGCAACGGTGCACTGCAGTCAGCGCGTTGATCGCGCAGTTCACCGCAAGCTTGCGCCACAGTTCCTGTTCGGTGTCGGCGATCGGACGAATCTCGAGCCGTGCCTGCGGCAGCTCGTGCGCCAACGCCATCGCATCGGCCAGCGCACCGCGTGGGTAGCGTCCGAGCAGCGTCAGGCCGCGCCCGGCGTGACGTACGTGAAACGGCGCCGGACACCACGCACCTTCGGTGCTGAGTCCGCAGTAGAGCCGCCGGCTGCCGAGCAGCAGGCCCGCTTCCTCGTGAAAACCCATGCCGTTCTGCAGCAGCACGATCGTGGCGTTTCCTGCCAGCCGCCGCACGATGGCAGCGAGTGCCGTGATCACGTCGCCGGCCTTCGTGCAGACCAGCAGGCGGTCGATTGGTGCGTTGCTGTCGGCGGCTTCCAGCGTCACCGGCACGTGCTCGCCACCGGCGGCTGTCTCCACGGTGATGCCGTGATACCCTGCCAGTCGCGAACGATCACGCGCGATCAGCGTTACATTGGCGCCGCTGGTGGCAAGATTCGCCGCCCACAGGCACGCGATCGCGCCGGTGCCGAGCACGTGCCAGTGTGTGGTCAGGGGTTCGGGTGCCGTGATCGCCATCGCGTCATTATCCACAATTGGTGTACCGGAGGCTTGCGGCTGTGATGCGGGCGTCCGCAAGAGGAGGAGTCGATGCCATCTTTCGATGTGGTGTCCGAGGTGGACCTGCATGCCCTGACCAACGCGGTCGACCAGGCAGAGCGCGTGATCACGAACCGTTTCGACTTCAAGGGAGTCGATTGCGGCTTCGAGCGCAAGGAGCGCACCGTGATGCTGCACGCGGAAGCGGAGTTCCAGTTGCAGCAGATGATGGACGTGTTGCGCGGTGCGATCACGAAGTGCCAGATCGACCCGCGAGCGATCAAGGAAGGCGAGGTGCAGAAATCCGGCAAGACCGTGAAGCAGGAGGTCACGCTGCTGCACGGGCTGGATGCCGAGACGAGCCGCAAGCTGGTGAAACTGGTGAAGGACTCGAAGCTCAAGGTGCAGACGGCGATCCAGGGCGAACAGCTGCGGGTGACTGGCAAGAAGCGTGACGACCTGCAGCAGGTGATCGCGCTGCTGCGGGCGAACGATATCGGAGTGCCGCTGCAGTACGAAAACTTCCGTGACTGAGGGTTCTGCCGGGCAGCGTGCTGGCAGCGTGCGCAGTTGGCGCGAGGCGCTGCTGGTCTACGCGCGTCCGCGCGTGTTCGCGATGATCTGGCTCGGCTGCAGCGCCGGCCTGCCGTTCCTGCTGATCGGCCCGACGCTGTCGGGCTGGCAGCGCGACGTGGGTGTGGAGCGCAGTCTGATCGGCTTCTTCAGCTGGATCGGCGTCGTGTATTCGGTGAAAGTGTTGTGGGCACCGGTGGTCGATCGCGTCGCGCTGCCGC
>DAOLKH010000242.1:0-3784 GCA_035331685.1 Pseudomonadales bacterium | reverse complement strand
CGTCGGCCACCATTCCGGCATTGAGGAACGTCAGATCGCGTGACAGCGGCAGCAGTTCACCGGTCACCGGATCGTACTGCGGCGGCGCCAGCGGATCGGAACCGAACAGATCGCCAGCACGCGCCCGCAACGACCGTGTATCGCTCAGGGTGTATTCGTAGCTTGCATGGAAATTCAGGTGACGCTTGCGCCAACTGAAATCGACGCGTGGCCTGTTGTTGAAACTGCGATGCTCCTGGCTGACCGCAAGCGAGGTGCGCGGATTCGGGGTCCACACGAAGCCGGCGCTCCACGTGCCACGATTGCGATTACCCTTGGCTGCGTCGTACTCGCGATTTTCGTGACCTACCGAAGACGTCAGACGCCATTGCCGGTTGAGCCGGTAGCCCAGGCGCAGATCCGCATCAGTGAACCTGTCGTCCTGGCCGCGACCGGTTCCAGCGTTGTTGCTGTACTCGGTGCGACGCTGCTGCGCGTGCAGACCCCAGTCGATCCGGCCGAAATCGCTGCCGCTGGTCAGGCTCGCACTGAGATGCTGCTGCCTGCTGTCGTCGAAACGGTTGTTGGCGCTGATCTGATCGTCGGTACGATAGCGAGCCTCGAAGTTCGCGAAGGAACCGAAGCGCTTGCGCAGGTACGGACTGATGCCCCACATGTACGCAGTGTCGGAGTTCTCTGCACGATTCAGCGACGTGTCACCGTAGGCGCGAAACGGATTCACCGTCGTCTGGTACGCACGCGCGTAGGCATCGATGAACAGGAAGTCCTCCACCAGCTCCACATTGCCGAGCGCATTCAGGAGTGGGTTGACGTTGTCGCTGTTGCCGCCAAGATCGTTGAACTCGAGTGCGCCGTTCAGCACCACGCTGGCACGAGCACCTCGCCCGACCAGCGACACCGACGGACGAACCACGGTGATGAAATCGCTGCGCTCGTGATCCGGCGTCAGTCGTGCGTTGTCGGTGTAGATCCCGCCGACACTGAGGCTTGCGCCGCGCGTCCACTCCGCTGCCGTGGCAGTGCCTGCGAGCAGCCCCAGACTTGCCCCGGCAACCACCGCCAGGGTGCGCAGATGCATGCGCGCGTGCGCATGCGTTCCCGTCCTAGCCTGCTGCATCGGGCGCTCCACCTGCCGGATGACCTGCGGTGCGGCGTGTGTTGTCTCCATACCCGTATCCGTATCCATAGCCGTAGCCATAACCGTAGCCGTAACCGTACTTGTCCAGCGGGTTGCGTCGAACGCTGTTCAGCACCATACCGACGATCTTGTCTTCGCTGATATGTCCCAGCGCTTCGGTAATGGCCTGCGGAGCCGTCCTCTCGGCGGCAACGACGAACACGACTTGCCCCATCTGGCTTGCGAGCACGCTGGATTCCGTGGTGAGCAACAATGGCGGGCTATCGAACACCACGATGCGATCCGGGTAACGGCTGGACAACTCCTGCGCGATACGTCGCATCGCCTCGCTCGCAAGCAGTTCGGTGGAGCGCTGGTGCATTCGTCCCACCGGGATGATGCGCAGGTTCGGGATGCTGGTCTGCAACAGCACGTCCTCGATGCGCATATCGTCGTGTTCGAGCACGTCGATCAGGCCGAGAGCATCTTCGGGCACGCCGAGCCGCACGCCGGCGCTCGCCTTGGCGACGTCACCATCGACCAGCAGCACGGTGCGATTCTCTTCCATGCACAGACTCATCGCGAGATTGATCGCGGTGAAGGTCTTGCCCTCGCCTTCCAGCGCGCTGGTGACCATGATCAGGTTCGCATTCGGCACCTGCGCTGCCGTCTCGCCGTCGATATTGGCCAGCAGCGGGCGCTTGATCATGCGGTACTCTTCCGCGATCTGGCTGCGCGGCTGGTCCGGCGTGACGAAACCCCTGCTGCTCAACTCCGCCAGCGGAATCTGGGCCACCGGCCGCACACGTGCTGCCGCCGCCGGCGGCGGCGGTGGCGCAGGCTTCGCAGCGGCCTCACGTGCCACGGCGTCCTGCGCCTGTTTCTCCAGTTTCTCGATCGCCTTCTCGATGATGCTCATTGCCAATCCTGTGTGCGTGGCGCCCGTGATTTCCGCTCCTGGCCGATACCGATCAAGATCACAGTTGCTGCACGATCGTGATACCGCCGAACGTGACCAGCAGCGCCAGCGACACCGCCGACAACGCCAGGCGATTCAGAAACGCCTGCCGCCGCTCGACCGCGCTGCGAATCTGCGTGACACAGCCCAGTACCGGCAGCCCGGTCAGATTCGCCAGTCCACGCCGGTCCACGACGACCGGCTTGATCAGTGACAGCAACAGGGCGACCCCCAGTGCGACACCCAAGGCAAGCACGAGCACGATCGAATTCAGCAGGATCTTGTTGGGTTCGTTTGGCCGTTGTGGCACGAACGGTGGATCGATCACGCGAAACACCACGTCTCCGGCGGTCTCCTGCACATCGCCGGAAAGGCGTGCCGATTCGCGCCGTTGCAACAGGGTCTGGTGCTGCTGACGCAACACACCGTAGTCGCGATCGAGCTGTGCCAGTTCCGCCTCGATCATGGGCAGGCTGTTGACCTTGCTCTCGAGTTCCTTCACGCGGTTCTCGTGTTCGGTCACGCGCACGCGGAACTCGGCCACCGAAGCGTCGGCCTCGGAAAGCAGCGCGCGCATCTGCTGGTAGATGGGATTCTCGGCGAGCTTCGGCGATTCCTTGGGCGCCGCTGCAGCGAGCGCTTCGAGCTGCTTGGCCCGCTCGGCTTCCAGCTCGGCGATCATCTTGCGGATCTGCACCACTTCCGGATGCTTGTCAGTGAATCGCGTCAGCAGATCGTCGAGACGTGCCGTCAACGTCTGGATACGCATGTCGAGCGGCGAGATCAGCGCGTCGCTCATATCACTCATGAACATCGGATCGTTGGGGTTCTGCAACTGGCGCTGCAGTTCGGAGCGGCGGTTCTCCATTTCCCTGAGCTGCAACTGCGCATCGATGAGTTGCTGGCGCGCGGCCGCGAGGCGCGCGAAATATCCGCCCGACTCGCCTGGCAGGCTGCCGGCGTTGCGTTGCTTGAACTCGGCAAGCCGCGTTTCGGCATCGATCAGGCGCTTCTCGTAATCGGCGATCTGCTGATCCAGGAACGATTGTGCACCGGAGCTGTCCTGGCGCTTGTTGCCCAGCGTCGACTCGATGAACACCGTGATCAGCGACTGCACCACGCGCTTGGCGACCGATGGATCGGCGTGTGTGTAGGAAACCCCGTACAGCGACGGATTGCGCGGATCGCCATCAATCGTGATCGACTTCGCCAGCTCGTCGACCATTTCGTCCTTTTGTTTGTCGGTCGTGACCTTGATGTCGAGGTCCGACATGCGCATCAGTTTTTCAAGATTTGGGCGCGTCAGCAGCGTCTTGCTCATCATCTGCACGCGCTGCTCGATGTTCGGCTGGATCGCCAGACCCTGCAGCAACGGCCGCAGCACGCTGTTGGTGTCCACATGGAGGCGGGCAGCGGCACGGTATTTGTCCGGAAACTGCTCGACCAGCAGCCAGCCCGACAGCGCAATACCCCACGCGACGAACACCGCGAGCCACCTGAACCGCCAGATACCCAGCAGGTACCCGAATAGCTGCGCCACTAATTCCTGCATAGATCACGTCACGCCAAAGGTTGATCGGGTTTCCGCCACCGGCTGCACGGTCGCCGGCGCTGTGTGCGTCCGGCGATCCGCGATCCCGGCAGCCATGCCGGCGTGTGTGTTCAGAACCACGCTTCCGGAACGATGATGATGTCGCCGGGGTACATGC
>DAOLKH010000241.1:0-3785 GCA_035331685.1 Pseudomonadales bacterium | reverse complement strand
GCACGATCGCGCGCGGACTGCCGTTGGTCGAGGTGTCCATCGCGAAGCGCCTGGAACCGAACAGTCGCGACAGATAGATCCCCATCACCGAGTGCCGGTCGGTACCGGGCGACAGCCAACCCATGAACCGGCGTTCGCGTCCTTCGGGCAGCACGCTGACCTGGGTGTGGTAGCGGCCCAGGAAGGCCAGCGCCCCGCTGGCACGGCGCCCGCCGAGCACGCTGCCGCTGACGATACGCTGCTCGCCCGGCAGCAGTTGGCCTGCACACAACTCGTCGGTGCTGGCGCCGAGCACGGTGCGCAGCAGTCGCGGCTGCTGCACCCCCGGTCCCGCGAGCGCGACCACCCGTTCGCTGCTCAGCCGACCCGTGGTGAACAGGCGCCCTATTGCTGCCACGTCCTGACAGCCGATCGTCCATACCGTTTTCTGCTCGTGCACCGGATCGAGAAAATGGATGTGCGTACCGGCAAGTCCGGCCGGATGCGGCCCGGCGAACTCCTCGTGCACCACACGCGGGCCCTCTGCACGCGGCGTGGCAGCACCCGCACGGCCGACCACATAGACCTTGCCGTCGGTCAATGCACCGAGCACCTGCACGCCGCAAGCGAAATCATCTGCCTGCCCGCCAAGCGCCACCAGCGGATCGGCCGCCAGCGGGTGTGTGTCGATCACGCTGACGAAGATCGCATGCGGCACACTGGCCGGCGCTGGCACCCTGCTGTACGGGCGAGTTCGCAGCGCGGTCCATAGCCCGCTTGCGGTGAGGTTGTCACGCACCTGTTCGCGGCTCAGCGCACCAAGCCGCGCAGCCTCGTAACGGGTGAACTCGCACTCCGCATCACCGTCGACGTCGATCACCACCGACAGCAGCGCGCGCTTCGCGCCGCGGTTGATCGCCGTTACCGTCCCGGCCACCGGGGCCGTGAAGTGCACACCTTCGGTCTTGCGATCGGAGAACAGCACCTGCCCCTTGGCGACGCGATCACCGACCTGCACCGCCATGGTCGGTTTCAGCCCGTGGTAATCGGGTCCAAGCAGCGCAACGCTGCGCACCCGCGGCCCATCGTGCACGCGCTGTTCCGGTTGCCCACTGATAGGCAAATCCAGTCCTCGACGAATCGATATCATGCTCTTCCCGCCAGATCGTGATCAGGAAACAGCCCCCGCATCCCGGCGAGGGCGGAAGGGTCGGATCTCAGTCGTTGCGCGGCCAGTTCCACGCAACGCTCGCGGTCTCCGGATAGCTCGCGTAATGCACGCCGGCAACCTCTTCGAGTACCCGGTACACCTGGCAGGCGTAACCGAACTCGTTGTCGTACCACAGATACAGGATCGCGCTGTTGCCGTGCACGATCGTCGCCTCGGCGTCGTGGATGCACGCGGCACGCGAGCCGACGAAGTCCGAGGAAACCACTTCGGGCGAGGCCGTGAAGTCGATCTGGCGGCTCAGCGGCGAGTGCAGCGACGCCCAGCGCATGAACTCGTTGACCTCCTCGACCGTGGTCGGGCGCGCCAGCGCGAGATGCAGGATCGCCATCGAGACGTTCGGCACCGGCACACGGATCGCGTTGCCGGTGAGCTTGCCCGCCATCGACGGCAACACCTTCGCGACCGCACTCGCGGCACCGGTTTCGGTGAGCACCATGTTCAGTGCAGCGCTGCGCCCGCGACGGTTCTTCTTGTGAAAGTTGTCGATCAGGTTCTGGTCGTTGGTGTACGCGTGGACCGTCTCCACGTGCCCGGAGACGACTCCGAACTGCTCGTCCATCGCCTTCAGCGCCGGCACGATCGCATTCGTCGTGCACGATGCCGCCGTGATGATGCGGTCTTCCGGGCTGATCTGGTCGTGATTCACGCCGTAGACGATGTTCTTCAGCGCACCTTTGCCCGGTGCGGTCAGGACCACCTTCGACACGCCTCTGGCCTGCAGATGGCGTGACAGCCCCGCTTCGTCGCGCCACTTGCCGGTGTTGTCGATCACGATCGCGTCGTTGATGCCGTACGCGGTGTAATCCACGCTCTCCGGCGCGTCGGCGTAGATCAGCTTGATCTCGTTGCCGTTGGCAATGAACGAATTGCGTTCCTCGTCGACGCGAATCGTCCCCTTGAACGAACCGTGCACCGAATCGCGTCGCAGCAGCGCCGCACGCTTGACCAGATCGTCGTCGCTCGAACGGCGCACCACGACCGCGCGCAGGCGCAACACGTCGCCACCACCGGTCTTCTCGATCAGCAGGCGCGCCATCAGGCGCCCGATGCGCCCGAAGCCATACAGCACGACGTCGCGCGGGGTATCGAGCGGCTTCACGGTGCTGCCGATCAGCCCGTGCAATTCCTTGCGCAGGAACGCTTCGGCCGTGACTCCGGTCTCGCGTGGACCGGCCATGTACGCCATCGCGAGATGACCGACATCGACCTGGCCGGCACCGAGTTCCAGCCTGCCGAGCGCTTCGATCAGCGGCCAGGTCTCGAACTCGGACAACTCGTTCTGCTCCACCTGGCGCGCGAAGCGGTGGATCTTCATGAGTTCCAGCACCGACTTCGAAACCAGCGAACGTCCGTAGATGAAGACCTTGAGGCTGCGCTCGCGGTAGAGCCTGCCGACGACCGGGATCATCGCTTCGGCGAGCGCCTCGCGTTGTTTCCAGTCGCTGAAATAATCCGCTGGTTTGGGTCGCTTGCGCGTGGTCATGCGAAGGCCTCGCTCTGTACAAACAAAAGACGGGGCCCCGACCTTGTTGCCGGCCTTCTATACCCCTTTGATGACGGCGTATTATGGGCGGCTCTCGCAGGTGTCGCAACCGCAATACCCATGCCATCTTCTGTTTGATTGTCGCAGATCATCATGCCCTCATCGTTGCCGCTTCCCGCACTGCCCCGCACCGGCGAACGCCTGCGCTGGGGCGGACTCACCCCCGGTGCGGACACGCTCGCCCTGGGCGCGCTCGCACGCGCATACAGCGGAACCGTGGTGGTGGTCAGCACGAGCGGCGCTGCGGCCGAGCGGATTGCAGACGAGACAGGCTTCTTCCTCGGCGCGCACGCCCGTGAGGTGCTGCGCCTGCCCGACTGGGAAACCCTGCCCTACGACCGTTTTTCGCCGCATCAGGACCTGGTTTCGGACCGCCTGCTGGCACTGTCACGCCTGGCGCGCGGTGAGCCGGTGCTGCTGATCGTGCCGGTGGCAACGCTGCTGCAGCGCATTGCACCGGTAGCGCACGTCAGCGCCGCGACGCTGGCGCTGGCGCCGGGCCAGCGCATGCGTATCGGTACGCTGCGCGAGACGCTGCTCGCTGCCGGTTACAATCTGCGGGACAACGTGTACGAGCACGGCGAATTCGCCGTCCGCGGGGCGATCGTCGATCTGTTCCCGATGGGACAGGACAACCCGGTGCGGATCGAGTTCTTCGACGACGAAGTCGAGACGCTGCGCAGCTTCGACCCCGACTCGCAACGCTCGCTGGCCCCATTGGAGCGCCTCGCGCTGCTGCCGGGGCGCGAGCACCCTTTCGATGCCACCGCAATCGAGGATTTTCGCCGCCGCTGGCACGCGCGCTTCGACAACGATCATCGCAACTGCCCCGATTACCAGGACGTGATACGCGGTATCGCTCCCGGTGGCATCGAGTATTTCCTGCCCCTCTTCTTCGACGCCTGCGCCACGCTGTTCGACTACCTGCCCGCAGCCAGCCTGGTGTGCGTCGAGGAAGGCGTGCGCGAGGAGATCGAACGCACCTGGCAGGCGGTCGAGGAGCGCTACCACAGCCTGGTCGGCGATGTCACA
>DAOLKH010000240.1:0-3804 GCA_035331685.1 Pseudomonadales bacterium | reverse complement strand
ACGCACGTCCGCACGCCGGTTCTGTGCACTCGCCAGCCAGGCGCGCAGAAAGGTTCCGTCCACCCGGGTGGCCCGTGCCGTGTTGTAGGAAAAATCCGTTGCCAGCAACTCCTGCATGCCTTCACCCCCGGCGCGAATCGCCTGCGCAAAGCACACATCGAGGGTGGGGTCGAAGCGCTTCGCCGCTGCCAGGCGGTGACAATCCGCGACCATGGCCACGGCCGTCTGCGCGAGGCGCTCCTCGCCGAGCACGAACAGCGGCAACGCAGCCAGCAGCATCACGAAACAGCGCAGCAAGCGAGTGATCGACATCGGCACACCTCCCGTCGGTGCGAGGGTATTGGCACGCGTCTCGCGATGTGTTGCGACGCTCTTTGAAACCCTGCTCATTGCTGGCCAACCGCGTGCGAGGGAGAAAGTTGCTGCAGGGCGGGAAGCACACGCCCAAGGCGCACGAACAGATCCCGCTGGCGGGCCTGCAGGTGCGCATACGGCGGGCCGAACACCACATTCACCGCATCGACCAGCCCGCCCCAGCGTTCGACGAGCTTCTGCGGCAACTCGTCGAGCAGGCCGACGATCGCGAAAGTCTCGAGCATCTCGTCGCTGACCAGCGCGGGCATTTCGTCCCAGCGTGCGGCTCGCGACAACTGCACCAGTCGCTCGCCTACATCGTCCCAGCCGTGATGGCGCATCACCGCGGAGTACGAAGCCGTGGCGGCGTAGAAGGAGACGTGCTTGCGGATCAGCTCGACCGATGCCGCCAGCTCGCGCGCATCGCTGCCGGTCGCGAAGAACGGGTTGATCGCAAACTCGATTTCCGTCAGCGACCTGCCCGCACGCGCCGCACCTTCGGCGACCGCAGGACGGATCACGTCGCGCAGGTACGCCGGCGTGTTCAGCGGGTGCATGCGGATACCGTCGCCAAGTTCTCCGGCCAGACGGCAGTTGTATGGATTGACCGCTGCGACGTGGATCGGCACCGGACCGATACCCTCGATCGTCCCCGGATTGAAGAACGGATTGCTCAGCGTGAACTGGTAGAACTCGCCACGGAAATCAGGCCTGGCGCCGGTGCGAAAGTGCTCGTGGATAGCCCTGACGCACAGGATGTATTCACGCAGACGCGGTCCGGGTGGCGATGGCCACGGCGTCGAGTAGCGACGTTCGTTGTGCGCACGCACCTGGGTGCCCAGACCGAGCACGAAGCGCCCACGCGAGAAGCGCTGCAGATCCCAAGCCAGTTGTGCGGTGACGAAGGGGCTGCGCGGAAACGAGATCGCGATGCCAGTGCCGATGCGTGCGTTGCGGGTATGCTCGGCCAGGATCATCTGCGTCAGATAGGGATCATGACCCGCCTCCGGCACCAACAGCGTGTCGTAACCGAGTGCGTCGAGTTCATGCGCGTGTGTGGCGAGTTCCTCGATGGTTTCGGGTGCGGTGATGGTCGCTTCGATCTTCATGATTTCCTCTGACGCGGCTAGTCTGCGTTTCGATGTGATTGTCGAGGGTACTCGCAGCGGAGTCCATCGTCCGCATGCCTGATTCGTATTGCCTCCCGCTTTGGCTTGGCTTTACATTGCACGCAACCGACGAGCCGCCTCATGCCTCCCCGCAAGACCGACACACCGAACCTGCGGATCGATCCCGCACAGAAGGGCGCCGCGCGCGGTACTGCACGATCACCGCAGCGTCGCGAATCCGGTCGGGTTGCTGATCCGGCACCATAGCGAGAAGAAACCAGTATCGGCATGGTGCGCCAGCCCCAGGCCTGTTCGAGGACCAAGAGCATGAATGAAAGCACCCTGCGCGTCCTGATCGAGGCAGGTGCATTGCGGCGATTGAGGATCGTCGCCGACGGGGCACGCTTTCACGTCGAAGTGGACACGCCCGGCACTACCGTCGTCGTGCTCACCACGAAGGGTGCGATCAAGACCTGGAGCTCACTCGATTCCCTGGCACGCTGGGTACGCAACCTGGGGATCGGCTCCGCCCGGCTCGAACTGGAGCGCTGGCAGCCCGAGCAGCGCAGCCTGGGATTCTGACCGGTTCAGAACCGCTCGCCCGCATCGATATCGAGTCGGGCCCGTGGCGTGTTGTGCACAGCACGAGCGCACCCCGGCGATGCCATGCGCAAGCCACTTCTTTACAATGGGACCGGTCAAGTGGTTCCGCCGTGCATTCAACGAGACCGTCCATGCTGATCGAGCGCTACATCACGTCGGAGATCCTGCGCCCATTTGCCGCCGGGCTGGCAATGCTGGCCACCGTCTCGATCGCGTTCAGCGCCGCAGTGCGCCTCTCGGAGGCAGCCACCGGCGAAATCGCCGCACCGGTCGTGGCCAGACTGATCTTCCTGAACACATTGGTTTCACTGGAGGTGCTGATCCCGACGACCCTGTTCCTGGCCGTGTTGTTCGCCATCGGACGGCTGCACCGCGACTCCGAAATGACGGCACTGCAGTCGGCAGGCGTAGGCGAGGCCCGCGTACTGTGGACAGTCGCGAAACTCGCTCTGGTGTGCGCCCTGCTGGCCGGCTGGATCTCGACACAGGTACGGCCGTGGGCCTTTGCGCGCAGCTACGAACTCGAACAGCAGAGCATCGGCCGTTTCGACATCTCGAACATCCGCGCCGGCAGCTTCACCGACATGGGAAGCGGTGGCTACGTGCTGTACACGCAGGAAGTCGACCCACAAGAGGAGGAGTTGCGCAACGTGTTCGTGCAGGTCGATCACGGCGCACGCACGCAGGTGATTGCCGCCGCCCGTGCACGCATCCATGACATGGACGCCGAGGGATCGCGGTCGGTGGAGTTCTTCGACGGCTACACCTACCTGCTCGAGCGCGACGGCCCGCACGACGTCGAGACACGTTTCGGCAGTTTCCTGATCCGTTTTCCGCAGGAAGAGCGTATCGAGCGATTCCGCCGCAGGGCGGCCCCCACTGCAGCCCTGGCCGGCTCCGACAACCCGAAAGAAATTGCCGAGTACCAATGGCGCCTGACCAGCCCGCTGGCGACGCTGCTGCTCGGCCTGCTCGCGGTACCACTGAGCCGCGCCAACCCGCGCCAGTCGCGCGGGGGCGTGCTGGCAGTGGCACTCGGTGCCTACATGCTGCTGTTTGCTCTCGTCAGCGGCGTGCGCAATTCGCTCGAGAGCGGCGACATCCCGGCCTTCCCTGGCATGCTGCTCGCGTACCTGCCACCGCTGCTGCTGCTGGTGGCACTGTTCGCGGCGCCACGGCTGCGACTCGCGAGGATTCGCCGATGATCATCACTCGCTTCATTGCCGGCCACCTGCTGCGCGGCTGGCTGATCGTGTTTACGGTGCTGGCGGCGCTGTTCGGCCTGCTGGCGCTGGTCGGCGAGCTCGACAATCTCGATCAGCGCTACCGTTTCGTGCACGCACTGCAGTATGTGCTGCTGACCACGCCGCAGCGGGTCCTTGAACTCGCCCCGGTGATCACGGCTCTCGGCACCGTGCTCGCATTCGCGAACCTGAGCCGCTCGAGCGAGCTGGTCGTGCTGCGCAGCGCAGGCATTTCGCGACAGCAACTGCTCGCAATAGCTGCATTGCCCACGCTGCTCGTCGTCACCGGGCTTTACGTCGCCGGCGAATGGCTGGTGGCGCCGATGCTGCAAAAGGCCCAGGCCGAACGCACCGTGCGCCGCAGCGGCAACCTCGACCTGGTCGCCGGACGTGGGCTGTGGTCACGCAGCGGCGGACGGTTCCTCAACGTACGCAAACTGCGTGACGGTCACATCCCGGAAGGAATCGCACTGTACGAGTTCGCTCCCGATCAC
>DAOLKH010000239.1:0-3816 GCA_035331685.1 Pseudomonadales bacterium | reverse complement strand
GCAGCGTCGCCAGTCGATCATCGGATGTATCGCTCATCGCGGTATCTGTCCCGGTGCATGAGAAAACCACCACCCCACCCGGCTACCCGGTGGAGCGAAGACTCATCTGTTATCGGCAAAGAGTATAGATATGAAGAAAGAAGGCTGCGCTTGATCCTGCTTCGATCAGGGAATAAACTAGTCATCCAACTAGTCATCTGAAGATAGGCAATGCGTAACTGGCCGGTCCAGAATGCCAAGGCGAGATTCAGCGAACTCCTGGATGCCTGTGTCAACGATGGTCCTCAGATGATCAGCCGTCGTGGCACCGAGACTGCGGTTCTGATCCCTATCCACGAGTGGCGGCGACTTCAGGCAAGCGCGCAACCCTCGCTGAAGCAATTGCTTCTGGACGATTTCGCTCGTACTGACACGCTGGCGCCCACAAGGGGCAAGGCCCGGCGCCGGCAGACTGCTGCGCTCGGGTAAGTGCCGTGTACCTGCTCGACACCAACATCGTTTCGGAACTGCGAAAGCCACGTCCGCACGGCGCGGTTGTCGCGTGGCTCGAATCCGTCGATGACGCCAGGCTTCACCTTGCAACGGTCACGCTGGGCGAGATCCAGGCCGGCATAGAACTGACCCGGGAGCGTGATCCACACAAGGCAGAGGAAATCGAAGCCTGGCTCGACCTCATTGCAGGCGTCTACAACCTGTTGCCCATGGATGGACCTGCATTTCGATGCTGGGCAAGATTCATGCACCGCAAATCGGACTCGCTTTATGAAGACGCCATGATCGCTGCGGTCGCCCATACCAACGAGCTGACGGTGGTTACCCGCAATACCGGCGATTTCGCGACCTTCGGCGTTCCTTTGCTCAACCCCTTCGAGTTCGGCAGCAATCTCTCCGCACCATCCAGCGAATCGGGTGCGTAGCCACCCACGCTCTTCCGCCGTGGTCTCCGCCGACCGCCTTTCGCCCGCTCTTACACGCTAGAATGCCCCGACATCGCCGCGCGGGAGTCCACCGATGAATCGCGACCTGCTGCAACCCGAAGTGATCGCTGCGAACGTACGTGCCGCGCTGGCCGAGGACATCGGCAGCGGCGACATCACGGCACTGCTGATTCCTGCGAGCCAGGCCGCCCACGCGTGCGTGATCACGCGCGAGCGGGCAGTCGTGTGCGGACGCGCGTGGGCAGAAGAAGTCTTCCGCCAGGTCGACCCTGGCATTCGGCTCACCTGGCACTGTGGCGATGGCGACACCGTTGATCCGGGCAAGGTGCTGTTCGAGGTCCGCGGTTCCGCCCGTGCGCTGCTCACGGCCGAACGCACCGCGCTCAACTTCCTGCAACTGCTGTCGGGCATCGCTACCCGCTGCCGGCGCTTTGCCGATCTGGTGATCGGCCTGCCCACCAAACTGCTCGACACACGCAAGACGATCCCGGGGCTGCGCATCGCACAGAAATACGCCGTGAGCTGCGGCGGCTGCCACAATCACCGGCTCGGGCTGTACGACGCGTTCCTGATCAAGGAAAACCACATCGCCGCCTGCGGTTCGATCCATGCCGCAGTCGCCACCGCGCGCCGCCAGGCGCCCGGCAGACCGGTACAGGTGGAAGTGGAGACGATCACGCAACTGACCGAGGCACTGGAAGCGCGCGCGGACACGGTCATGCTGGACAACTTCAACCTCGAGCAGATGCGCGAAGCGGTGCTGTTCACCGCCGGGCGCGTCCCGCTCGAAGCAAGCGGCGGCGTGAGCGAACTCACGCTGCGCGCGATTGCCGAGACCGGTGTGGACTATGTCTCGATCGGGACGCTGACCAAGGATTGCAAGGCGATCGACCTGTCGATGCGACTCGCCTGATGCACATCGCCGTGCTCAGCCTGCGGCTGCACCTCGAAGGCTGCGCCTCGTTGAAGGAAAAACGCCAGCGCGTGAGCGGGCTGCGCGAACGCTTCGGCCGACTGCCCAGCGTCGCCGTGTGCGAGAGCGGCGATCAGGACGCGCTGCAACGCAGCGAGTGGAGCTTCGTGGTCGTGGGAGGCACGCGATCACTGGTAGACCGCCAGGTGGCGGACATCGAGCGCTTCATTGCCGAGTCGGTGGATGCACGCGTCAGCGAGCGTACGCTGGAGTTTCTGTAAACCCGCCGGGCGACCGCTCTGGGCGACCGCGGGTCGCCCCTACGGGCAGCCAACCCGTAGGGGGCTGCGTGTGATGTGTACGGGCGACCGCGGGTCGCCCCTACGGATGTGGCGCATCGCCGCGGGGGCGGGGTGTACGGGCGATCGGCGATCGCCCCACGGATGTGGAGCCACGCCATAAGGTGTACGTGTGTACGGGCGACCGGCGGTCGCCCGTACGATACCTGCGGCGCTGCACCCCTACATATCCAGGACCACGCCCGTCATCCCGTTTCGCTTCCGAACCACCAGGCCGACAGCGGAACTGCGAACATCGCATCGCCGAAGGCCACGCACTCACGACCGGTATAGAGCACGATGCCGCGTCCGAAACGCTCGGGTTCCGTCTCGCGCAGATGGCGCAGCCCCTTGAAATCCCCTTGGGTCAGCGTCGCGGAGGCCTTGACTTCGATACCCGTCAGCCGACCCTGCCTGTCTTCGAGCAGGAAATCGACCTCGATGCCCGACTGGGTGCGGTAATGCCACAGCGTGAGTCCGCGTGCGGAGAAAGCCAGGTGCTTCAGCAGCTCGCCGTACACGAAGGTTTCGACCATCTCGCCCGGCAAACCGGGGCCTGCCGTGAGCGCATCCAGCGTATGGCCACGCAGGTGCGCGAGCACGCCCGAATCAGGCAGAAACACCTTCGGCGCCTTGACCAGGCGCTTGCCCTGATTGCGCTCCCAGGCCGGCACGCGCCCGATCAGGAACAGCGTTTCGAGCAGCGCGAAGTAGCGCTTCAGCGTCGTTTGCGGCAGCGCACTGCTGCGCGCAAGTTCGGAAAAGTTGAGCAGGCTGGCGCTGCGATGGGCGAGCAACCGCAGCAGATTCGGCATTTCGACGAACTGCTCGAGATTGGCCAGATCGCGTACATCGCGTTGCAGCACAGACTGCAGATAGCTGTCGAACCAGGCATCACGGCGGTGTGGCGCGCTGCGGGCAAGCGCTTCGGGAAACCCACCCGCCAGCAGTTCGCCAATGAGCAGGCCCCGATCGCAGGGCGGCAGTGAATGCACCGAGAGATCGCCATCGAAAAGCCAGTCGACGCGATTGAACAAGGGATCACCGCCACGCTCCGCGCATGACAGCGGCAGCAACGACACGATTTCCATGCGCCCTGCAAGGGATTCGGCCAGAGCGGGCAACAGCATCACATTTGCCGATCCGGTCAGCAGGAAACGCCCGGCCGCCTGACCATGCAGGCGAGCATCGTCGACCGCAGCCTTGATGGCCAGAAACAGTTCGGGAGCTCGCTGGATCTCATCGATGGTCACCGGCCCGGCAAGCGCCCCGATGAAACCGACCGGATCGGTACGCGCGGCAGCCAGCGTGGTGTGGTCATCCAGAGTCAGGTAGCGACGTGACACGGTCTCCGAGAGCGACTGCGCGAGCGTGCTCTTGCCCGTCTGCCGCGCACCGTTGAGCAATACCACAGGCGTATCGGTCAACGCTTCGAGCAGCAACGGGGCAATATGGCGGTCGTACATGCTCGCACTGTACAAATAATTTTATGAAATTCAACCACTGTCTGACTGAAAATCAGCCACTCAATGGTTGAAAATCATCCGTGCCTTCTGGTGTCACGAGGTGTATCCGGGCGACCGCGGGTCGCCCCTACGGATGCCGGCCATCGCCGCGGGGTGTACGG
>DAOLKH010000238.1:0-3824 GCA_035331685.1 Pseudomonadales bacterium | reverse complement strand
CCCGCAACTGCCGACCTGACTGAAGTTGATCACATCGCGACGGGCCAGCTCGGGCGTGGTGTCGCGCGCCGACGGCGAGTGCGCCTGCGCCTGGTTCAAACCCCAGTTCGCCGCACGCGCGGTCTCGCCGACGACGATCACGAACAACACGGGCTTCGTCGCTGACCAGCTCGGACCAAGTCGGGCGTCCGTACCAAGCGGACGACGTGGCAGGTTCGCCGCACGGGCGTCACCAGCCAGAACGCGGCTCGACGACCACAGCGGCGCCGCCGGCGTGATCAGGTAGCGGATCTCCTTGTGATTGCGCATCTGCCCGGAAAAATCCTTGAACACACTGCCGAGCGCCGCCACTGCAACGAGCACCGCAAGCAACATGCTCGCAACGCGCACCAGCACGGCCCGGGACGGCGCACGGCGGCGCAGCCTCACGCGCGACAGCACGAACAACGGCGGCAACGCAAACACAACGACGTGCCGGAACAGGCCAGGCGTGAGCAACTCGCGTGCCTCGCCCGAATCCGTCCGCAGCACGTTGCGCAGCATGTCGGGGTCGAAAAACACGCCGAACCGCCCACTGAAGTAGCTGGTGCTGACCGCGACCAGCAGCAGCACACCGAGCAGTGGCCGCAGCGTCCAGCGATTCAGCAGCGGGGCAAGCAGCAGGAAATGCAGCGCCGTCAGCGCACTGCCGACCGCGAACACGTAGGCCAGAACACCACTTTCACCGCCACGCGCGGCCAGCAGCGCATGCCAGAACGGCCCATTGCACACCAGCGTGAAATAGAGGCTCACCGCAAGCAGCAGGGACTCGGCCGAAACCTCGGGGCGCCAGCGCGGCATCCTGCGCCAGACTGACGCGGGACGCTCGGCCACTCCGTCGAGATGAGCAAACGACGCAGCACCTGCGAGTACATTCGGGACCAACGACAGCCTGGGCTCGGGCATGATCACGCAGTACGTGGGAGACTCTGCACGCACCGTAACGCAGGCATCTGTAAGCAAAGCGTAACGCCCGCGTGAAGAAAGCGTGAGCCACGGCCGTTTTCCCGCTATCTCGCCCGCGAGCTGCGGCGGGAATCCGGACCAACGGCAGGTGCGAGCACAGCAGCGAAGGTGGCAATCAGCCGTACGCTCACGCTAGCATCAGCCTTCAACACGGAAACACGCGCAGCCGCAGGCAACGGGAGGAGCACACATGCCGAAGCAACACATCAATCCCGACACACTGATGAAACTGCCGAGCTACTCGCAGGTGGTCGTGACCTCGGGCGGGCGCACCGTATACATCGCCGGCCAGGGCGCTTTCGACACAGGGATGCAACTGGTAGGCGCAAACGACTACTACGCACAGACGGTCAAGGCACTGCAGAACCTTGCCGCAGCGCTGGAAGCCGCCGGTGCGCGCGTCACGGACGTGGTCAGCAGCACGATGTACGTAAAGAATCTGGGCCCGGAAGCGCTGGAGCAGTTCGGACGCGCCCTGAACGACGCACTCGGTGGCACGCCTTTTCCGCCGAACGCTTCGACGCTGGTCGGCGTGCAATCGCTGGCCTATCCGGAAATGCTGGTCGAGATATCGGCAGTCGCGGTGGTGGATTGATCGGGACGTACGGGACACTGCCCGTACGGCAACGGATCAACCACGACGACACACGATGCGCGCCGTAACGATGGCACCGCCCGTCACTGCGCGGGGGTGATCACGATGTTGCGATATTCCGCCGGACCGTGGTCGCCCTGCAGGAAGACCGGCCCCGGAGCTCCCTCGTTGCTGTCCAGTGCACCGCCGGTGATCCCAGGGATGATCTGATCGACGATGATCGCCTTGCCGTTGAGCACGACCGTGACGCGACGTCCGATCAGCGTTATGTCGTACGACTGCCATTCGCCTGGACCGAGCGAGGCAATCTCGTTGGGGATGAGATGCCCGTAAACGGCTCCGAGCCCATCGATTTTTGGCTCCTCGCCCTGTGTATCCTCGACCTGCACTTCATAGCGCCCACGCAGAAAGATCCCGCTGTTGCCACCCGGGGGATAGCGGAATTCGATGTGGAGCTTGAGGTCTGTGAACAGCCCCTCCGTAATGAGACCGGCACCCGCAGCGTTGTTGCGCAGTACCCCGCTGGCAGCTTCCCAGTGATTTGCGCCCTGCCCGACCGTCTTCCAACCGGAAAGATCCTTGCCGTTGAACAGCGCGACCGCAGCCCCCCATGTCGGAGGTGTCGCACGCAGCAGGCGCGGAGCACGCTCGCCCTTGAAGGTCTGCCGCCATCCGCTGGCGGTGGCGATGGCTCCCGAAATCGAATCACCCTGCAGCCGCCCCGTCACGGTGGTTTCACCCTCCGCATCATCCCACTGCGGCGGGATGCTGAACGTGAAGCTCCCGGCCACCTCGTCGTATTCGATCCTGGCGATCGGGCGCGTGCTTCCGACCATGTTCACGAAAGCGCCCACCAGGGTGCTGCGCCCCGAGCGCCGCACCTCGAGCCAGGCAGCGGTGTTGTGATGATAGCCGGGCTCATCCACGACGATGTCCCATCGTCCCACCAGCGAAGACTGCCGCGGCTGTACCGGGACGCCGGCTGCCGCAACCGAAGGCAACGTCATGCTCACCACGGCGAGGCAGGCGGCGACAAAGAGCATGGCGATGTCAGACATGGAAGAGACGATCCGAAAGTGGCGACGCCGTCGAATCATAACGCCGAATTACCGCAGGAGCATGCTCGCTCCGGGGAGCACTGCCGATTGTGCTACCCTGCCGACCGGCAGTGACGAGACCGTCATCTGTGCAATAGTCCAGGGGGCATCAGAATGGCGACGAAACGTCGGCACTGGTTGCAATGGGTGTTGCTCACATTGCTCGTATTGCTCGGCCTGGCGGCGATGGCGACAGCGTTGTTCCTGCGCGGAATCGGTTTCCTGCACGCTCCGGTCTATGAAACCGATCGCCCACGTTTACCCAGCGAGCACCACCCTTCGGTACTCGTGTTCTCCAAGACCAACGCTTTCATCCACAGGGATGCGATCCCTGCCGCGAAGGAATTGCTTGCGCGTATGGGCGAGGAACAAGGCTGGAGCGTATTCCAGACCGACGGTGGTGGTGTCTTCAATACCGATGATCTTGCCCGATTCGACGTCGTGGTCTGGAACAACGTCACCGGTGATGTGCTGACTCCAGCGCAACGCAAGGCTTTCGCAGGCTGGCTACAGGCAGGTGGCGGCTTTGTGGGCTTGCACGCAGCGGGAGACAACAGCCACGAGCACTGGGCGTGGTATCGAGACACCGTGATTCGTGCACAGTTCATCGGGCATCCGACCAATCCACAGTTTCAGCAGGCGACAGTGCGAATCGAGCAGCCTGCAGATCCGATTGTCGGCACACTCGGCCCTGCATGGCAGCGCACCGACGAGTGGTATTCCTTTGCGCAAAGCCCGCGTGCACCGGATCTCCGGGTTCTTGCGGCACTGGACGAGGCGAGTTACGTGCCACGCGGTCTTTTCGGAGCATCGCTCGCGATGGGGGCAGATCATCCAGTCATCTGGAAGCATTGCGCCGGAGCTGGACGCGTGTTCTATTCTGCGCTTGGTCACACCGCCGACAGCTATGCAGAGCCCGCGTATCGGGAAATCCTTGTGCGTGCGATCCGGTGGGCAGGGAGGATGAATACGGCAGACGGGCAATCAGCGGATCCGCTGCCCTGTGAAGCGTCCTGAATACCGGGAGAGCGCCATGAGCTACATGAACCGACGAAACCTGCTCCAGCTTGCGTGTGTGGCGATGGGTGGCAGCCTGCTCAGTTCAGCATCATTCCGTGTACTGGCGG
>DAOLKH010000237.1:0-3849 GCA_035331685.1 Pseudomonadales bacterium | reverse complement strand
GACTCAGGCGGGTGGACGCAGTGGAAGCAGGACGTGTGCCGGAGCAAGCGCCCCGATCAGCGGCAAGCCGTCGAAGCCGGACGCCGGCCGGGCCGGATTCGGCATGGAATCTGTCGCAGGCAGCGCACTGCCGGTGGCAGCGCAGTGGGCCGCACAGCCAATGCCGTGCGCAGCATGGTGCGAACAATCCGTGCTGTTCGCACCGGTACAGCAGGAACGGGTACCTGAATCGGGATGATGCGAGCCGTGTGCATCCTGGCTCGAATCGTCATGGACAGGCGATGCGTGTGCCGGGTGAGCATGCGAGGACTGTGCTGCTGGTGGTGCATCGACGGTGCGCACGAAGCCGTA
Source organism: Pseudomonadales bacterium (assembly GCA_035331685.1). Lineage (GTDB taxonomy): Bacteria > Pseudomonadota > Gammaproteobacteria > Pseudomonadales > UBA5518 > UBA5518. The sequence continues at coordinate 3,498 of DAOLKH010000237.1, read as the reverse complement.
CGAGGGCAGCGCGAAGCATGTCCACAGCGCGAGGAACAGGGTCAGCAGCGGTCTGTGCATCGGATGGACGACACCGGTGCGTCGGATACGGTTGCCGCAAGCCTGTGCCGGGTGCTGCATCGTGTCAAGTCGCCGCAGGTCTGCCGCTCAGGCGAACGCGCGCGGCAGCGGCAGGTTCAGTGCGGTGAGCCCGCCGTTCACTGCAATGATGTCGCCGGTCACGTAGGCTGCTGCCGGCGACGCCAGGTAGAGCGCGCAGGCAGCCACGTCCTCGACCTCGCCGAGTCGGTTCAGCGGCGTCAGTTCGATCATGCGCCGCTCGATCTCGGGGTTCTGCAGCACCGTCAGCAGCGATTCGGTACGCGTCGAACCAACTGCGATCGCGTTGACGCGGATCTTCGGCGCAAATTCCTGCGCGAGTTCCTGCGTCAACAGCGACAGCGCACCCTTGGCGGTACCGTAGGCGGCGAATCCGGGCGCGGGGAAGTTGCCCGCAACCGAGGAGATATTGATGATTGCACCGCTGCCGGCGGTCGCGACCATGCGCGGTGCCGCGATGCGTGAGAGGGCAAACGCGGTGCCCACGTTGAAGCGGAATGCATTCACGAAGTCCGCAGTCGATGTCTGCAGCGCCGGGCCGGGCGGAAAGCCGCCGGCGTTGTTGACCACGATGTCGAGTCGCCCGTAGGTGTCGATGGCAGCATTGACCAGGGCCTCGAGCTGCTCCTCGCGCATCACGTCGGCAGGCAGTGCCAGCGCGTTGCCGCCCGCGGCGCGAATCTCTGCGGCAACCGCGTCGATCTGTGCCTGCGTGCGCGCACCGATCACTACATTGGCACCAGCCTCGGCAAACGCACGTGCACAACCGGCGCCGATGCCGCGCCCGGCGCCCGTGACCAGCGCCACCTTGCCGTCGAGTCGGAACAGATCGAGGATGCCCATGATGCGTCACCTTGCCGTCGTGAAGGCGGCGAGGCTAGCAGCTTCGTCCATCCATGCCAAACGAGCTTTTTGCTGCCCCTTTTTTGCCGCCTGTATGACTGCTGGCCGTTGTTGACAGCCTCGGAGGGCGTTCCTAAACTGCGCGCTCCTTTCTGGGGGCCATAGCTCAGCTGGGAGAGCGCTTGCATGGCATGCAAGAGGTCGCCGGTTCGATCCCGGCTGGCTCCACCAATTCCACATTTCCTCCATACAAATACCGTCTGATCGCGGCACCCGTGGGCGAGCGCCGCTCCATGGGCGAGCGCCGCTCGCCCCTACGGCGTGATGCGATGTGCAGGTCCGTACGGGCGATCCGCGATCGCCCCCCCCCGCATGGAATCGATACCCCGATGGCAACTATGATCCGTTGCTTTCGCAACAGGAGCAGCCTGATGCCACGCTTTCTGCATACCGCTGACTGGCAGATCGGCCGCCGTTACAGCACTTTCGCGGCGGAAGACGCTGCCGCATTGTTCGAGGCGCGTTTCGCCGCGATCCGCCGTATTGGCGAACTCGCTGCCAGCGAACAGGTCGACGCAGTGCTGGTTGCCGGTGATGTCTTCGACAGCCAGTTCATCGCCAATCGTGATCTGCACCGCGCTTTCCAGGCCATGGAGGCATTCAAGGGGCCGTGGCTTTTGATCCCGGGCAATCACGACGCCGCACTGGCGGAAAGCGTTTGGACGCGTGCTGCGCGCGTCGATGCGCTTCCTGCCAATGTGCATGTCTTCGCCACGCCCGGCGTGTATCCCTTCGAAGAACAGGGATTCGTCGCATTGGCGGCACCGCTCACGCAACGCCACACCCACGACGACCTCACGGACTGGTTCGACCGTGGCGACACACCCGCCGGACTGCTGCGCATTGGCCTGGCTCACGGCAGCGTCAGCGATGTGTTGATGGAGGCCGCCGATTCGGCCAATCCAATCGCTGCCGACCGCGCGCGCAGAGCACGGCTCGACTATCTCGCGTTGGGTGATTGGCACGGCACGAAGCGCATCGACTCGCGCACCTGGTACAGCGGCACGCCAGAGCAGGAACGTTTCAAGGACAACGATCCGGGCAATGTTCTGCTGGTGGATATCGCAAGCCCTGGTGCGGAGCCGGAAGTTTCCGTGCATCGCGTAGGCGCTCATCGCTGGATCAGGTTGGAGCGCACGTTCAGCGTCCCGAGCGACCTGGATCTGCTGCTGCAGGAGCTCGGGGATCTGGACGAAAACGCCGTTATCGATCTGAGCGTATCGGGCCAGCTCGATCTGGTCGATCACGAACGCTTCACGCGCACCGTGGAGCCGCTTGCCGCCCGTCATCGCTCGTTCGTGGTGCACGATGAAAGGCTGCGGCTGGTGCCTGATGACGAGGATATCGCCACGCTGGGCGCCGATGGCTACGTCGGTGAAGTCATCGCCACCTTGCGCGAACAACAGAAGGAAGACTCGGAAGGCGCAGCAATCGCTCGCGATGCGCTGGCCATCCTGACCGCATTGCTGCGCGAGCATCGAGCGGAGGCGGGCCGATGAAGCTGACCCGCGTCGAGATTGCCCACTGGCGCCAGTTCGGCGAGCCGTTTGCGCTCGACGAACTGCAGCCCGGCATCAACCTGTTCACGGGGCCGAACGAGGCGGGCAAGAGCACGCTGGTCGAAGCCATCCGGGCTGCGTTCTTCGAGCGGTACAAATCCGGCAGCGTCAAGCACTTCCAGCCCTGGGGCGACAGCGGCGCGGAGCCGAGTGTTGCGCTCGAATTCAACTGGCAGGACGAGCGCTGGAAACTGGCGAAACGCTTTCTGGGCCACCAGCGCTGCGATCTGGATATCGACGGCAGGAAGCTGAACGGTGACGAGGCGGAAGAGCGCCTGGCCGGGTTCATGGGCTACAGCTTTGCCGGTCGTGGCGCGAGCCGGCCGGAACTTCATGGCATTCCCGGCCTGCTGTGGGTGGAGCAGGGCACCATCCAGGAGGTCGACAAACCGGCGGAATACGCGGGCGACTATCTGCAGAAGGCGCTCGGCCAGGACCTGGATTCGGTGACCAGCAGCAGTGGCGACTGGCTGCTTGCCCGGGTGAGTGAACTACGCGCCGAATTGCTGACGAAGACCGGCAAGACGACGGGCGAGTTCAAGAAAACGGAAGACGATCTGGCACGAAGCGGGGATGAGCTCGACAAACTGAACCAGCAACTTGCCAGTTACGAAGGCAAGGTGGACGAGCTCGCGCGCCTGCAGGTCGAACGCGATCAGATCGACGCCTGCAAGCCGTGGGAAGCGCAGCGCCAGCGCGCCAGGGAAATGCAGGCCCGGCTGGATGACATCAACAGGCTCGTGGAGCAGCAGGATCAGGCGCGGCGCGAACTCGGAGACTGCGTACGACAGTTGGAACTATTGCAGGACAGACTGCGCAATTTCGAGGATCAAGGCCGGCAGCTTGCCGAGCGCGATCAGGCACGCACTGCGGCGCAAAACGCGCTGAACAGGCTGCTGGCGAACGGCGAGGCCATCGATGCAAGCCAGCACAAGGC
>DAOLKH010000236.1:0-3853 GCA_035331685.1 Pseudomonadales bacterium | reverse complement strand
ACGTGTAATGAAGCCCGGCACGCTGTGCCGCCCAGCACAGCTCGAAATAGTGCGGGTTGTTGTCCATGCAGATCGCAACGGTGTCACCGCTGACGATATCGAGTCCGCGCAGCATCTGCGCACAGCGTCGACTGCGCTCCTCGAGTTTCGCGTAGCTCACGCTGATGCCGCTTGCGGCCATCACGCAGGCGGGCTTGTCGGGTCGCGCCACCGCATGCACGCAGGGATGCACGCCTCAGTGCTCCACGCTTCGTGGCGCGGCTGCGCCGAACCAGTGCTGCATCCGCTCGCGCGCCTTCTCCTTCACCGCATCGTCGACGTAGGCGGCAACCGTCAGCAGTGCCGCGCTGAGGGCGGCCAGGTCATCCGCATAACCGGTGAGCGGCGTGATGTCTGGAATCGCATCCAGCGGAAGGACGAAATAGGCGAGTGCCGCGTAGATGGTGGCCCTGGCCCAGCGCGGCACGTCGGGGCGCTGTGATGCGTAATACAGCCACAGCGCCTTCTCGACCACTTCGCGCCCGGCGGCGAGCGCGCTGCGCGAGAGCTTCTGCCACAAACGCGGTGCGGAGTACACCGATTCCTCGCGCCCGAGGAATTCTGCCACCGGGGCCCGACGTGCCATCTCAGCTCACCGTCTGTCCGCCGTCGATGGTCAGCGACTCGCCGGTCACGAAGCGCGCCTCGTCGCAGGCAAGGTAGGCGACCGCAGCCGCGATCTCCTCGGGTTCGCCCATCGGCTGCACCAGCGAGGAAAGTCGTCCGAACAGCTCGCCGTCGACGTTCTGCGGTATGCGTACGTTGTGCGTCAGCGGCGTGCTGACACCGCCCGGGCAGACCGCGTTGACGCGCACACCCTGCTTCGCGAACTCGACGGCGAGCGCCTTCGTGAGCAGGTTCACGCCACCCTTGCTGGCGCAATACGGCGTGTTGCACACCTGCCCCACCAGCGCTGCCGTCGAGGCGATGTTCACGATGTTGCCGCGTGTGCGCAGCAGGTGCGGCATCGCTGCACGCGACATGTAGAAAGGCCCGGAGAGATTGATCCCGATCATCCGCTCCCATACCTCGTCGCTGACCTCGTCGAGGCGGTACAGCCCGGCGATGCCCGCGACGTTGCACAGTATGTCGAGCTTGCCGAGTGCCGCGACGGCCGCGTCGACCGCCGCGCTGCATGCAGCCGACTGCCGGACGTCGAGCAGTTGCGAATGGTGTCCGGCGCCTTCGAGCAGCGCCATCGTCTCCGCCAGACCGGCTGCATTGATGTCGCTTATCGAGACGCGCGCTCCCTCGGCTGCCAGCCGGCGCGCGGTGGCACGCCCAATGCCCGAGCCCGCTCCGGTCACCATCGCGGTCTTGCCTTCGAACCTGCGCATGTTGCCTGTCTCCCTTGCAGTGTGATTCAGCGTGCGGGTGCGATCACCGCATCGGCGAAGCGTGCGATCGCATCGAGTCGTGTTGCAAGCCCGGCCGCCGGACCATGCGTTGCGAGCCACGGCGCACAGATCATGTCGGTGACGCCGATATCGGCGAGCTGCGCGCAGGTATCGGCGTCGGCCGCACGCGGCATGAACTTGTATTCGAAATCCCCGCCGCTGCGGCCGTAGTCGCCGCGATAACCCTCGATGCGCCGGATCGCCGCAGCGAGCTGCGAAAAATCGCAGAGCGGGTTTTCCCAGCCGATGTAGCCGTCTCCCAGGCGCGCCACGCGACGCAGCACCGGCTCGGCGAAGCCGCCGATATAGATCGGTACCGGGCGCGCAGGCACCGGCGCGATCTGCAGCGGCGGGAAATCGTGGAAGTGTCCGTGATACTCGTACATCCCGCCGGCGAGCAGGCCGCGGATGATCTCTATCATCTCCCCCGTCCGCGGGCCGCGACGCGTCCACTCGCGCCCGAGCACCTCGAAGTCCTCCGGTGTGGGGCTGAGGCCCACGCCCAGCGCCACGCGCTCGCCCGACAGCACCGCGCAGGAACTCAACTGCTTGGCGACCAGCAGCGGGTCACGTACCGCGAGCTTCAGCACCGACGGATAGAAGCCGATCCGCTCGGTGGCGCCAGCCATCGTTGCGATCAGTGCCCAGGGGTCGAGAAACGGTGTCTCCGGCCCCCACGGCAAGCTGCCGTCCGCAGTGTACGGATACGGTGCCGAGGTCCTGCGGTGGTAGAACAGCTCGTCGGGCACGCAGACCGCGTCCCAGCCCGCCGCCTCGGCAGCTCGCGCCAAGGGCACATACCAGGACGCAGCGCAGGAGCCCGCCGCCAGCGTGAAACGCATCGACACGTCGCGATTCGCCTATTTGTCCGATGGTGTGAAGTGCGCCGGTACGTTGTAGGCGTAACCGCGCTCCTCGACGCGCTCGGCGATGCGCCAGCCCTGCGCAGTACGCACCAGGCGATCGACGTACCACAGTCCGTAGAACGCGATCTGGGTGCCGCCCGCCGGCAAGGGGATTTCCATCGGGTTATGGCACATGGTGCGTGCGTGGGCAGTATCGCCATCGACCCATACGCGGCTGTTCGCAATCATGTGCTGGGTAGCCGGGAAATACGGCATCACGCGCTTCAGGTAGTCCTTGATCTCGGCAACCGAGCCGCGCGCTCCGCCAAGTGCGGTGTAGTCGATCAGGGCGTCTGCAGTGAAAAGGTGGTCGAACTGGTCGAAATCCTTCGCGTCGACCGCGCTGCAATAGTCGATCAGCAGGTTGTTGATCTCGAGCCGGTCGGAAATTTCCCGGATGTCCATGGTCATCGATGATGCTCCTGTCGGGTCGCCGCGGGAGCGGGATCATCGCACGCCACGCGGTGCGCCTGCCAGACTCGGGCGCAAGGGCACCCGGACGCGGGGGGGGCGTGGACTCCGTGGTCGAACGAATCTTGCCGCATCGTCATGCCGGCCCTGTCGGCATTTACTGCGGCCTGCATATAATGCCGGCCGAACCGCACCGCTATGGAGGCAAAGGTGGATCCTTACAAGCAAAAAGTCGACACCTGTTATGCACAGCTCACCGGACCGGGGGCACCGTTCGAACTCGTCACCGAGACGATCAACGGGCAGCCGCTGCGCGTCTTTCGCAACGCACCGCGCACGCTGCGCGAGCTCTACGCTCCGACCTACGCCCACGGCGACAAGGAATTCGTGCTCTACGAGGGCGAACGCTGGAGTTTCGCGCGCATGCTCGGAACCGCGAATGCGATCGCCCACCGGCTCGTGCACCGCAATGGCGTGCGCAAGGGCGACCGCGTCGCGATCGCGATGCGCAACTGCCCGCAATGGATGGCAGCCTATATCGGCATCACCAGCGCCGGGGCCGTGGTGGTGCCACCGAACAGTCGGGGGCGCGGGCCCGAGCTCGAGTTCGCGCTTGGCGATGCCGGAGCGAAGGTCGTGTTCTGTGATCGCCAGCGGCACGATTACGTGGCCGAGCGGGCCGAGGCGCTCGGGCTGACGCTGATCGTGGCATTGGCCGGGGCCCAGCCATTGCCAGCGGGATCGCTGCACTTCGAGGACTACATCGATGGTGCCGAAAACGCGCCGCTGCCCGATGTAGACATCTCCCCCGACGACCTCGCGGTGATCGCATACACCTCGGGAACCACCGGCAACCCCAAGGGCGCGGCATCGACGCATCGTGCGGTCTGCCAGACGATCACCTGCTTCGAATGTTCGGCCGCGGCGCAGGGCATGGCGAACCAGGAGGTGATTGGCGCGATGATGGCCAGGGGCTTCGAGCCGAGCAGTCTGCTCGCCGTGCCGCTGTTCCACGTCAGCGGCTGCTACGCCGTCTTCATGACCTCGCTGCGCGCCGGACGGCGCATCGTGATCATGTACAAATGGGACGTGGACCAGGCC
>DAOLKH010000235.1:0-3855 GCA_035331685.1 Pseudomonadales bacterium | reverse complement strand
CTGCACATAACCACCGGCGCGGAAATCGACGCTTTCGCCTTCCGGCAGCTTCAGCACCAGCTCCTTGATGAACGTCGCGACGTTGTCGTTCGATACCACCTCGCAGTCCCACTGTTTCACGCCGAAGAATTCGGGCTCGACGTGGATCTTCAGGTTCTGCTTGACCGCGACCTGGCAGGCAAGACGCCAGTTGTCGCGCAACTGCCCGCGCGTGAGGTGATCGGCCTCGACCGGCAGGAAGCTTCCTCCCCCATCGGCCACCTGGCAACGGCACTGGCCACAGGTTCCGCCGCCGCCACAGGCCGAGGACAGGAAGATCCCGGAGTTGGCGAGCGTCTGCAGCAGCTTGCCGCCGGCCTCGACGGTCAATGCGCGCGAGGGATCGTCGTTGATTTCGATCGTGATGTCGTCGGTGCTCACCAGCTTCGAGCGTGCCAGCAGGATGAGCACGGCCAGTGCCATCACGATGGCCGTGAACATCCCCACGCCCCACAAAATCGTTCCCATGTCTACCATCGTCGATGTTCCCGGTTTGCTGGCTTCAGAGCGAAATGCCGCCGAACGACATGAACCCGAGCGACATCAGGCCCACCGTGATGAACGTGATGCCGAGCCCCTGAAGTCCTTCCGGCACGTCGCTGTACTTCAGCTTCTCGCGCACTCCAGCCAGCGCGGTGATCGCCAGCGCCCAGCCGAGCCCCGAACCGAAACCGTAGACCACGCTTTCGCCGAACATGTAATCGCGCTCGACCATGAACAGCGAGCCAGCCATGATCACGCAGTTCACCGTGATCAGCGGCAGGAACACCCCGAGCGCCTGATACAGCGCAGGCATGTAGCGGTCGAGGAACATCTCGAGGATCTGCACAATCGCCGCAATCACGCCGATATAGCTCAGGAAGCCGAGAAAGCTCAGATCCAGTTCCGGAAAACCCGCCCATGCCAGTGCGCCTTCACGCAGCAGGTAATGGAAGATCAGGTTGTTCGCCGGCACGGTGATCGCCTGCACCACCACCACCGCGACGCCGAGCTGGAACGCGGTTTCGACCTTCTTCGAGATTGCGATGAAGCTGCACATGCCGAGGAAGAATGCGAGCGCCATGTTCTCGATGAACACGGAGCGGATCAGCAACGCCAGATAGTGCTCCATCACGCGATCTCCTGTGCCCGGGTCTGCGGGGCGATGCGGTACGCGGGCGCCTCGACCTGGTGCCTCTTCCAGGTACGCAACAGCCAGATGAACATACCGATGATGAAGAACGCACTCGGCGGCAGCAGCAGTAGACCGTTGGCCTGGTACCAGCCCCCGTTATTGACCGTCTGCAGCACCGGAATCCCGAACAGCGACCCGCTGCCGAGCAGCTCGCGCACCGTGCCCACCGCCATCAGCATCGCGCTGTAGCCAAGGCCATTGCCGATGCCGTCGACGAAGCTCGGGATCGGCGGATTCTGCATCGCGAACGCTTCGGCACGCCCCATCACGATGCAGTTGGTGATGATCAGGCCGACGAACACCGACAACTGCTTCGAGATCGAGTAGGCCACTGCCTGCAGGATTTGGTCGACCACGATCACCAGCGAGGAAATCACGATCATCTGCACGATCATGCGGATGCTCGACGGCGTGTGGTTGCGCAACAACGAGATCAGCAGGTTGGAGAACGCGGTGACCAGTGTCAGCGCGATCGACATCACGAATGCCGTCTTCAGGCTGGAAGTCACCGCGAGCGCCGAGCAGATCCCGAGGATCTGCACCGCGATCGGGTTGTTGTTGAAGACCGGCGTTACCAGAATTTCCTTCAGCTTCGACATCAGGCCTGCCCTCCGCGAATCCTGCCCAGATACGGACCGAAACCGTGCTCACCGAGCCAGAAATGCAACATGTTCTGCACGCCCTTGCTGGTCAGCGTGGCGCCCGAGAGGCCATCGACCTTGTGCAGCGCGTCGGGCGCGGCGGTATCGACCGTGCCCTTGACCACCGAGATGTCGACCTGTCCCCTCCCGTCGTAGACCTGCTTGCCCGGCCACAGCGCCTTCCATTTCGGGTTGTCCACCTCGCCGCCGAGCCCAGGGGTTTCCTTCTGGTCGTAATAGCCCAGCCCGACCACGGTTCTGGCATCCCCCTCGAGCACCAGGAAGCCATACAGCGTGCTCCACAGTCCGTAGCCGCGGATCGGCAACACGATTTTCTTCAGTTGCCCGTCCTCCTCGAGCAGGTAGACCTGGGCGAAATTCTCGCGACGCTTGATGCTCGCGATGTCCTCGTCGGCCGGCAGCGCCTCGGAGAGTTTCGTGTCCTTGGCTGCCTTGACCTGGTCGTAGCGCAGCGGGTCGAGTTCGGGGCGTGCGGCGATCTCCTGCTCGTCGAGGTACTTGCCGCTGTCGAGATCGACCATGCGGACCTGGAAACGCTCGAACAGCGCATCGATCTCCGCAGCACCTGCAGCACCGGTGGGCAGCATTCCCGCCGCCGACAGGATGTTCTTCTTGCGGTCGAGCTGCTTGTTCGCCGTCTGCACCGGCTTCAGCGAGACAGCGGAACCCGCGACGATCACCGAACAGATGATGCACAGTACGAAAGCGACCAGCAGGGTCCCGCCGATGGTTTCCTTCTTAGCCGTTGACATGGCGTGCCAGCCTCCGCTTGATGTTCGCGCGCATCACGATGTTGTCGATCAGCGGTGCAAAGATGTTGGCGAACAGGATCGCGAGCATCATCCCTTCCGGGTAGGCGGGGTTCACGACGCGGATCAGCATGACCATCACGCCGATCAGGATGCCGAATGCGAGCTTGCCGGTATCGGTCATCGCGGCCGAGACCGGGTCGGTTGCCATGAACACGGTACCGAAGGCCCAGCCGCCGAGCACGAAGTGCCAGTAGAACGGAACGCTGAACATCGGGTTGGTGTCCGACCCGACCGCGTTGAAGAGCAACGCGAGCGCAACCGTGCCGACGGTGACGCCAAGCATGATCCGCCACGAGGCGATCCCGGTCCACAGCAGGATCACGGCACCGATCAGGATCGCCAGTGTCGAGACTTCACCGATGCTGCCGGCCTTCTGACCGATGAAGGCCTGCAGCCACGTCAGGTGTGCGGTGATCGCCTCGATGCCACCCGCTGCTCCCAGCGAGAGCGCTGTGGCTCCGCTGAAGCCATCGACCGCAAGCGATGTGGCGCCGCTGGCAACGTCGACCGCTGACCAGTCGAACGCGGTCCACACGCTGTCGCCGGACATCTGCGCCGGGTAGGCAAAGAACAGGAATGCGCGTCCGGCCAGCGCAGGGTTCAGGAAATTCTTGCCGGTACCACCGAACACCTCCTTGCCGATCACGACACCGAAGCTGATCCCGAGTGCAACCTGCCACAGCGGAATATCCGGTGGCAGGATCAGCGCGAACAGGATCGAGGTCACGAAGAAGCCCTCGTTGACTTCATGACCACGCACCGCCGCAAACAGGATTTCCCACGCGATCCCGACCACGAAGGTCACGGCGTAGATCGGCAGGAAATAGCAGGCCCCCTGCCACAGACAGTCCCAGATGCTGTGCGGGTCGTAACCGGCAGCCACCCCGATCAGCCAGCCGTGCCAGCCGGTCTTGTGCGCGATCCCCATGGCCTCCATTGCCATGTTGGCCTGGTAGCCTACGTTGTACATGCCGTAGAACATCGCCGGGAACGCGGCCAGCCAGACCGTGATCATGACCCGCTTCAGATCGATTCCGTCGCGCACGTGTGCATGCGTACGCGTGACGCTGCCCGGCGAAAACAGGAAGGTGTCGATCGCTTCGTACAGTGGATAGAACGCGTGATAGCGCCCGTCCTCGCGGAAATACGGTTCGATGGAGTCGAGCAT
>DAOLKH010000234.1:0-3858 GCA_035331685.1 Pseudomonadales bacterium | reverse complement strand
GCGTGAATACGGCGGCGCCGGATTGACCGGCCAGCAGGCCCGCATCCTGCGCAAGGAAATGGTACGTCTCGGTTGTCGCGCCCCCCTGTTCGGCCTGGGCATCTGGATGCTTGGACCGGCATTGTTCGAGTTCGGCAACGAGGAACAGAAGCGCATCCACCTGCCGGCCATCGCCGAAGGCCGGATACGCTGGTGTCAGGGCTACAGTGAACCGAACGCCGGTTCCGATCTTGCCAGCCTGCAGACGCGCGCCGAAGACCACGGCGATCACTTCATCGTCAACGGCTCGAAGATCTGGACTTCCCACGCCGACCATTCGGACTGGATCTTCTGCCTGGTACGCACCGATCCCAACGCACGCAACAAGCAGTCGGGCATCAGCTTCCTGCTGATCGACATGGCAACACCCGGAGTTTCGGCCACGCCGATCAAGCTGATCAACGGTGATTCGGAATTCTGCCAGACCTTCTTCGACAACGTGCGCGTGCCCAGGGAGAACCTGGTCGGCAAGCTGAACGAGGGTTGGTCCGTCGCCAAGGCACTGCTGCGCCACGAGCGCAAACTGATGTCCGACATGGGCGACACCGTGACCATCGCCGCGCACACGCCGATCGAATGCGCCCGACTCTACCTGCCAGGCGAGGATGGTCACATCGAAGACCCGCTGATGCGCGACGCCCTTGCCCGCCACGAGATGCAGGTTCACGCGATCGGGCTGACGCAGTTGCGCATCCTCGAGGAAACCCGCGCTGGAGTCGGCAACGGACTGACGCCACTGATCATGAAGTACTGCGGCACCGAGGAGGAAAAGCGCAAGTACGAACTGATGATGGCAATGATGGGCAACCAGGGCATCGGCTGGACGGGAGACGACTTCACGGCGGCCGAACTCGCCACCACGCGCCAGTGCCTGTTCGACAAGGCGCTCAGCATCGCCGGCGGCACTTCCGAGATACAGCTCAACATCATCGCCAAGCGCGCCCTTGGACTTCCTGGTGTGACCTGAACGCCAACCCTGTACGGGAATCGAACGATGCCCATGATATTGAATGAAGAGCAGCGACACCTGCGCGACACCGCGCGCGAATTCCTGCAGGAAAAGGCTCCCGTTGCGGCGTTGCGTGAACTGCGTAACAACGACGATTCACTCGGTTACTCGCAGGCGCTGTGGACTGAAATGGCTGCGATGGGCTGGTCCGGAATCATCATCCCGGAGGAATTCGGCGGGCTTGAGTTCGGTTTTGCCGGACTCGGCGTGGTGTTGCAGGAAACCGGTCGCACACTCACCGCCTCGCCCCTGTTCGCAACCTGCGTGCTGGGTGCTTCGGCAATCCTGCTCGCTGGTGATCAACAGCAAAAGGAAGAGGTACTGCCTGGCATTGCAGCCGGCAGCGTCTGCCTGGCACTTGCGCTCGAGGAATCGCACCGCCATGAGCCACTCGGCGTGCGGTTGCGGGCGGAGCGCAACGGCGACGGCTACCGCCTGAACGGAGCCAAGCAGTTCGTGCTCGACGGGCACAGTGCCGACCGGCTCGTGGTCGTTGCCCGCAGCGGCGGTGAACCCGGATCGGCCGAGGGGATCAGCCTGTTCCTGGTCGACGCCCATGCGCCGGGAATATCACGTCGGCGCACCTCCATGATGGACAGCCGCAACGCGGCACGCATCGAATTCCACAACGTCGATGTGCCCGCAACCGCATTGCTCGGGAGCGAAGGTGAGGCATGGCCCGTACTGGAACAGGTGCTGGACCGCGGGCGTGCCGGCATCGCTGCCGAGATGCTCGGCAGCGCCCAGGAATGCTTCGAGCGCACCACCGACTATCTGAAACAACGCCAGCAGTTCGGTGCGCTGATCGGAACCTTCCAAGCCCTGCAGCACCGTGCAGCACAGATGTTCATCGACCTGGAACTGCTGCAGAGCGTGGTCCGCGACGTCTGCGACAAGGTCGACTCGGCTTCTCCGCTGCTGGCGATGGTGGCCAGCCTGGCGAAGGCGCGCGCGAACGACACGTGCGAACTGATCAGCAACGAGGCCGTGCAGATGCACGGCGGAATCGGCATCACGGACCAGCTCGACATCGGACTGTTTCTGAAACGGGCACGCGTGACGATGCAGATTCTCGGCGACGCACGCTTCCACCGTTCGCGCTACGCGACGCTGCGCGGCTTCTGAGCCGCACACGGCAGCCACGGCAACAACAGCAGCACAAAACCGGCAAATGCCACTGCCATCATCCCGGCGATCCGCCACGGCCAGGGGCCCAGCACATCGAGCAGCGTCGGTTGCTCGAGGGTCTGCGGGCCTACGTAGCCGTAGTTGAAACCGGTCATGAGGTCGAACGGCAGGATGAACACCAGGTACAGAACGGCCAGACCATAGGCCTGCAGACACTCGCGCCAGCCCGGACGGAAGCGTTCCACCACCAGCGCGTAGCAGGCAGCGCCGCTGAGATTCGCGTGCGGCACCCAGAACATCCAGAACTCGGCCCGCGCCGGGCCTTCGGCGAGATCCGGCGTGAGGATTGCCTGCACACTGAAGCCCACTCCCCAGAAATACAGCACGCCAAGCAGCAGTCGTGTGCGGCGCCACAACGCCAGCGGCGCGAGGATCCCGGCCAGATCGCAGGCCTGCAGCGGCAGGTTGCTGGCGGCGACGAAATAACCCGGCGCAAGTTGCGCGCCGTTGGCAACCGCCCACGCAACGGCAAGTGACACGCACAGCCCGCTGCGCCAGTGCGATTCCAGCACGCTGCCCGCAACCATGCGCCCGACGCCGGCCAGCAGCGCCCACAACACCGCGAAGCCGCACACTGTCAGCAGGTGCAGCGCCGAGAAGTTCTGGAACTGCAACGCCCAGGGGGGCATGACGAGCGAGCCCGCGCTCAGTCCGCCAGAAGGTCGAAGTCGGCTTTGCCGATACCGCAGTCAGGACACTCGAAATCGTCCGGAACGTCCTCCCAGCGCGTACCCGGTGCGATGTCGTGGTCAGGCAGACCGAGCGCCTCGTCGTAGATGAAGCCGCAGATCACACATTCCCATTTCCTGTAACCACTCATCCCCTGCTCCGTCGTCGCAGAATCCATCGATCATTCAATGCACGCGCCGCGCGACACGGCGCGAACGCAACCGCGCCAGACACGCACGAAAGGTACGGCTCACCGCCGTGGTGTTCCTGATCATCTCCAGATACGGCCACGCAACCCGCTCGGCGATCTTCATGAAGGCCGCTTCCTCGGCATGCGACTGGCTGCGCAACAATCCGTAGACATGCGCCATCCGCCGCGGCGGCACCAGCGTGATGTCGCCGCGATAATCCTGGGTCATCACCGAGCGCAGCTTGTCGATCGCAAACCTGAGCTCGTCCGATGGGATCCCCTTCTGCACCAGTTGCAGCGAGTAGTTCGTGGTCTCCTTGAACAGCCGTGTCGCGTAATGGCGCGTGATCGCACCGACATCGCTACCCGGGCGCACCCGCCTCGATGCGAACGGCAGCGCCAGCGGATTGACCAGGCTGACGATCGAATGATTGACGCCATAGAGGCGGGTCAGCCGGCGGATCGGCAGATCGTCGCCGATCGAACCGTCGAGGAATCTGCGGTTCTTCAGGTACGGGATGAGTTCGCCGCTGATCGTCTTCGCGAACAGTTCGGCCGGCGGCATCAGGAACGGCGCGGCGCACGAGGCGCGCACTGCGCTGTTCAGCACCACGTGCGGCGAAGTGCGGTAGTTCAGCAACCGCCCCTCCTCCATCGGGTCACAGGGGTGCACCGTAATGTTGATCGCTCGCCCGCTGTGGCGGAACGCTTCCAGGAAACTCATCTCGCCGATACGCTCGCGCAGCACCCGGTCGAAATGCTC
>DAOLKH010000233.1:0-3865 GCA_035331685.1 Pseudomonadales bacterium | reverse complement strand
TGCCATGCTGACACGCGATTTCCTGCGTGATCGGCCGGCGGCGTTCGTCGGTATCGATGCGCCGGATTTCAATCTCGGTCTCGAGCGGCGTCTGCGTGAACACGGGATCCCGGTGGCTCAGTACGTGAGTCCGTCGGTCTGGGCGTGGCGCAGTGGTCGCATCGCGACGATCCGACGCAGCGTCGATCTGATGCTGACGCTGTTCCCGTTCGAGCAGAAGCTCTACGCGGAGAACGGCGTCGATGCGTGTTACGTCGGGCATCCACTGGCCGATCGCATCGCTCCGGTTCCCGATCGCACAGCGGCACGCGTGCGTCTTGGGCTCGATGCGGCGCACCCGGTGATCGCGGTGCTGCCCGGGTCACGGGGTGGTGAACTGGCGCGCCTCGCGCCGCCGTTCCTGGCCGCCTGCGACATCTGTCTGCACGAGGTGCCTGAGCTGCAGTTCCTGCTGCCGGCAGTGGACGAGCGTGCACGCATGGTGCTTGGCGAACTGCTGAAGAATCGACCCTCGGCGCCGGCGTTCCACTTGCTCGAAGGGAATTCGCACAGCGCGCTGGAGGCGGCCGACGTGGTGCTGGTTGCCTGTGGCACCGCAACGCTGGAGGCGATGCTGTTCAAGCGACCAATGGTCACGGCGTACCGCATGGCCAGTATCTCGCACGCGCTGATTTCACGCATGTTGCGCACGCGCTGGGTCGCGTTGCCCAATATCCTCGCCGGCGATGCGTTGGTGCCGGAGCTGTTGCAGGACGAAGTGCAGCCGCAGGCTCTCGCACGCGAATTGTTGCGCCTGTTGCGTGACGATGCGCTGCGCGCTGCGCTGGTTGCACGTTTCGACGCATTGCACGCTGAACTGCGCTGTGGCGCTGCCGAGCGTGCGGCAGAAGCGGTGCTCGGGCTGGTGCGCCGCGGGAGCGCAAGGTGATCGACTGGGAAGGACTGCTGGCGAGCGGTGTGCGCGTGGCCGGTGTCGATGAGGCAGGTCGGGGGCCGCTCGCCGGCGACGTGTTCGCGGCTGCGGTGATTCTGGCACCGGAGCGTTCGATTGCCGGTCTGCGCGATTCGAAGAAACTCGGCGCAAAGCGTCGCGAAGCGTTGGTCGAGGCCGTTTGCGCGAGTGCTCTGGCATGGTCGGTGGCGCGTGCCAGCGTGGCCGAGATCGATACGCTGAACATACTGCAGGCCAGCCTGCTTGCAATGCACCGTGCGGTGCAGGGATTGAGCGAGACGCCGGGGGTCGTGCTGGTCGACGGAAATCGTCTGCCGGACTGGCAATGGCGCAGCGCCGCCGTGGTCGGCGGTGACGATCTGGTGCCTGCGATCAGCGCGGCGTCGGTGCTGGCGAAGGTCGCGCGTGACGAGGAGATGCGCAGACTCCACGAGTGTTATCCGGATTACGGTTTCGCCTCACACAAGGGCTACCCGACGGCTGCTCACCTTGCAGCGCTGCAGCGCCTGGGGCCGAGTCCGGTGCATCGGCTGTCCTTTGCGCCGGTGCGTGCCGCCGCTGCACAATATGCGGGCGAATCCTGCTGAGGCGCCCATGAGCAGCACATTTGTCCATCTCCGGCTGCATTCGGAGTATTCGCTGGTCGACGGCATGGTGCGGGTCGAGGAACTTGCTGCGCGCGCTGCTGCGCTTGGCATGCCAGCGATCGCGCTGACCGACCAGGACAATCTGTTTGCGTTGATCAAGTTCTACAAGGCGATGCAGTCGGTGGGGTTGAAACCCGTCGTCGGTTGCGACGTGCGTGTGGAGCACGAGGGTCAGGCGTGTGCCCTGACGTTGCTGGTGTGTTCGCAGGAGGGTTACCGCAACCTGATCCGACTCGTCTCCCGCGGCTGGCTCGAGGGGCAGCAGCTCGAGCGTCCGCTGTTTCCGCGCGAGTGGATAGCCGAATGCGCCAGCGGGCTCATCGCGCTGTCCGGCGGTCACGACGGCGATATCGGGCAGGCGCTGCTCGGGGGGCGCACGGAACAGGCAGCGCAACTGCTCCAGTCGTGGATGAATGTCTTTCCGGATCGCTTCTACATCGAGCTGAGTCGTGCCGGGCGAGCGCGCGAGGAAGAGTACCTGCACCTCGCGGTCGATCTTGCGACACACAACGGCTGCCCGGTGGTGGCAACCAACGACGTGCGTTTCCTCGAACGTGACGACTACGAGGCACACGAGGCGCGGGTGTGCATCCAGGAGAGCCGCACGCTCGATGACCCACGACGGCCGCGCAACTACAGTCCCTGCCAGTACCTGCGCAGCGTGCAGGAGATGGCCGAGCTGTTCGAGGATATCCCCGAGGCGCTCGCGAACAGCGTCGAGATCGCGCGTCGCTGCAACCTGCGACTCGACCTGGGCAAGGTGTACCTGCCGGACTACCCGGTGCCCGCAGGGATGGAAATCGCCGATTTCCTGAGCCGAACGGCACACGAGGGACTCACCGCACGGCTGGAACGCATCGAAAACGGCCCTGCGCACGAGCTGCGCTATCGGGAGCGGCTGGACTTCGAGCTGCAGACGATCGGTGCGATGGGTTTTGCGGGCTACTTCCTGATCGTGATGGACTTCATCCGCTGGGCGAAGGGCAACGGTGTGCCGGTCGGTCCGGGGCGAGGATCGGGGGCAGGTTCGCTGGTTGCCTACGCACTTGGAATCACCGACATCGATCCGCTCCCGTACAACCTGCTGTTCGAGCGCTTCCTGAATCCCGAGCGGGTGTCGATGCCGGATTTTGACATCGACTTCTGCATGGAAGGGCGTGACCGCGTCATCGCGTACGTTGCGCAACGCTACGGGCGTGACGCGGTGTCGCAGATCATCACCTTCGGCACCATGGCGGCCAAGGCGGTGGTGCGTGATGTTGCGCGCGTGCAGGGCAAGTCCTACGGACTGGCCGACCGGCTGTCGAAGATGATCCCGTTCGAGGTCGGGATGACGCTTGGCAAGGCGATGGAACAGGAATCGTCCTTGCGCGACTTCGTGGCCCAGAACGAGGAAGCGGCCGAGATCATGGACATGGCGTTCAAGCTCGAGGGGCTTACGCGCAACGTCGGCAAGCACGCCGGTGGCGTGGTGATCGCGCCGACCAGACTCACCGATTTCGTGCCGCTCTATGCCGACGATTCGGGCGGCGGTCCGGTGGCGCAGTTCGACAAGAGTGACGTCGAGAAGGTCGGACTGGTGAAGTTCGACTTCCTCGGCCTGCGCACGCTGACGATCATCGACTGGACGCTGGCGATGGTGAATCGCAAGCGCATGGCAGCCGGCCAGGAGGCAATCGACATCGAACGGCTGCCGCTCGATGACCCGGGGGTCTACGCACTGCTTGCACGTGCCGAGACCACTGCCATCTTCCAGCTCGAATCGCGCGGGATGAAGGAGCTGATCAAGGGGCTGAAGCCGAGTTGCTTCGAGGACATCGTGGCACTGGTGGCACTGTACCGCCCGGGGCCGCTGGAGTCGGGGATGGTCGGTGACTTCATCGATCGCAAGCACGGTCGGGCCGCCGTGCGCTATCCGCACCCCTTGCTCGAACCGATCCTGGGAAACACCTATGGCGTGATCCTGTATCAGGAGCAGGTGATGCAGATCGCGCAGGTGCTGGCCGGCTACACGCTGGGTGGGGCCGACCTGCTGCGCCGCGCGATGGGCAAGAAGGACGCCGACGCGATGGCAGAGCAGCGTGCGATCTTCCTCGCCGGTGCAGAGCGCAATGGCATTGCTGCCGATGTGGCTGCCCCGATTTTCGACCTGATGGAAAAATTCGGCGGCTATGGTTTCAACAAGTCGCACTCGGCGGCATACGCGCTGGTTTCATACCAGACCGCGTGGCTGAAGCACCATTATCCGGCGGAGTTCATGGCAGCG
>DAOLKH010000232.1:0-3868 GCA_035331685.1 Pseudomonadales bacterium | reverse complement strand
GCCCGGTAGTGCCTTCCCTTCAAGAGCTCCGCCCGTCAGGGAAGGCGCATTATACGGAGCGATCCTGAACGTGCAAGGATCGCATCGAAAATCGTCGCAAGGAATTTTCACGTCACACGGAGCCCGCCCAGCCTTGACAGCCGATGAGCTCCCGAATCACGCGCGAACGCACCGTCCGATAACCAGAACTTGCAAAAACCCCTGTTTCAGGGGCTTTTCGTACGCCTGCTGCGGCGTTGCAGCAGGAACTGCGAGGGGCCCGACAATGCATAGACAATCGCCATCAGCAGCAGGATACGCGGCGGGTCGAGACTGACCACACCGATCACGAGCACCGGCAGCAGGATGATCACGAACGGCACACGTCGCCGGAAATCGAATTTCTTGAAGCTGTGATAACGGAAATTGCTGACCATCAGCACACCGGCACCAGCGGTCAGCACGGCTGCGATCACCGCGACGACGAACGGCAATTTCTCACGCACCAGACCGAAATCGGTGGCTGTCCAGACCAGAGACGCCAACAGCGCTGCAGCGGCAGGACTTGCGAGCCCACGAAAGAACCTGTTGTCGGACGATGCGGCCTGGGTATTGAAACGCGCAAGGCGCAATGCGGCTCCTGCAACATAAAGAAAGGCGGCAGCCCAGCCGGGCTTGCCGAGTGCCGACAACGCCCAGTTGAATGCAACCAGTGCCGGTGCGACACCGAACGACACCATATCGGAGAGGCTGTCGTACTGGACGCCGAACGCGCTCTGGGTGTTCGTGAGCCGGGCTACACGCCCATCAAGTCCGTCAAAGAACATCGCGACAAAAATCGCAATTGCCGCCGGCCCGAATTGACCGTTCATGCTCGCGACGATCGCGTAGAAGCCGGCAAAGAGCGCGCCGGTGGTCAAAAGATTCGGCAACAGGTACACACCGCGACGCCGCACACGGCGCCCGTCCTCGGAAACCTCTTCCACGTGTTCGTCGACCGGCAAGCCGAGCTGCCCACCCGACAGATCATCCGCTGCTGTTTCCTGCTCCACCGCCCACTCCCCAAGCCACTGTAAAAGCACTATAGGACGGTCGCGCCCAGGTTGTCAGCCATGACGTGCGCCGTCTGCAGCAAGCTCCCACAGCGCGGCCACGAGTGGGTTCGCCAACGAGCTCTTGCGACAGCACAAGCCGATGCGAAACGGATCGAGTTCCGGCGTCACATCGAGCACACGCACGCCGTCGAGAAACGGACTGGAGCGCAACACGAGCTGCGGCACGATGCCGATACCGCAATCGAGCGCGACCATTCCGACGATGGCCTCGTTGCCGGAAACCTGCGCATAGACGCTTGGCACCACGTCGCGATCGGCAAACCAGCCATCGATCCGCTCACGCGCCTCGCCCGCCTCCGGGAGGATCACCGGCAACGTTGCCCAGTCTGCCGCGACGCCAAGGCCCGGGGTGGATGCAGCAAATCGCCCCGTCGCGGGTGCAATGAAAACCAGTGGTGTGGTAGCCAGCTCGAGGAAAGCGATGCCCGCCGGCAACTGTTCCGGACGCGCAGCGATCGCGACGTCCTCGCGCCCGCGCACCACCCGCGCAAGCGCGCTCGCTTCATCACCGGTGTGCACGTTCACCTCGACTGCCGGATGGCGGCTGCGAAAGCCGGACAACAAGCCCGCCAACAGGCTATAGCTGGCGGTCACCGAACAATAGAGACTCACACTGCCCTGCAGTGCCTGTGAATCGGCCCCAAGCTGTGCACGCAAACCACGCAGACGCTCGAGCAATTCCCGCGCCTGCGCCTGCAGCACGCGTCCCGCGCGCGTGAGACGCACCTCGCGATTGCTGCGCTCGAACAGACGGCAATCCAGTTCAGCCTCGAGACGCTGGATCGTACGGCTCAACGTCGACGGTGACAGATGCGCCGCCTGTGCTGCCTGCCCGAAGTGCAAGGTCTCTGCAAGCAACGTGAAGGCGCGCAAATCACGAGTGTCCATATTATTGCATTATACGCAACATAACGTTTACAACATATCACTTTACGCAATAACAAAGGGTCGCTAAGGTGCGAGGCCTGATCAACCGCCCCGTCGTACAGGCACCCCAAAGGAGAAAGAAACCATGTCCGCGAATTACTTCAATACGCTGTCGCTGCGTCAACAGCTCGCACAACTGGGCAAGTGCCGCTTCATGGAGCGCGAGGAATTCGCGTACGGCACACAGGCGCTGCAGAGCAAGAAAATCGTGATCATCGGCTGCGGCGCGCAGGGTCTCAACCAGGGTCTGAACCTGCGCGACAGCGGTCTCGACGTGAGCTATGCGCTGCGCGAGAGCGCGATCACCGAAAAGCGTGCCTCGTGGAAGAATGCCACCGAAAACGGCTTTCGCGTCGGCACCTACGAAGAGCTGATTCCTTCAGCGGATCTGGTCAGTAACCTGACTCCCGACAAGCAGCACACCGCAGTGATCAAGGAAATCATGCCCCTGATGAAACAGGGCGCGTGCCTGTCGTACTCGCACGGATTCAACATCGTCGAGGAAGGCACGCAAATTCGCCCGGACATCACAGTGATCATGATCGCGCCGAAATGCCCGGGCACCGAGGTCCGCGAGGAGTACAAGCGCGGTTTCGGCGTACCCACGCTGATCGCGGTGCATCCTGAAAACGATCCATGCGGTGAAGGTCTCGAACTGGCCAAGGCCTACGCTGCCGGTACCGGCGGCCATCGTGCCGGCGTGCTCGAATCCTCGTTCATCGCCGAGGTCAAGTCGGACCTGATGGGCGAGCAGACCATTCTCTGCGGCATGCTGCAGGCAGGCTCGATCCTGTGCTTCGATCGCATGGTGGAAAAGGGCATTCCGGCAGGCGAGGCCTGCAAGCTCGTGCAGTACGGATGGGAAACCGTCACCGAAGCGCTGAAGCACGGTGGCATCACGAACATGATGGATCGCCTCTCGAACCCGGCCAAGATCACCGCCTTCGAGCTCGCCGAGGAGCTGAAGACGATCCTGCGCCCGCTGTTCTGCAAGCACATGGACGACATCATGAGCGGCGAGTTCTCGCACACCATGATGATCGACTGGGACAACGCCGATCGCCAACTGCTTGGATGGCGCGAAGAGACTGCGCAGACGGCCTTCGAGCGCGCAAGTGCGGATGGTGCTGTGACGATCAGCGAACAGCAGTACTTCGACCGTGGCATCCTGATGGTCGCGATGATCAAGGCCGGCGTGGAACTCGCGTTCGAGACGATGGCTGCATCGGGGATCATCGACGAGTCGGCGTACTATGAGTCGCTGCACGAGACGCCGCTGATCGCGAACCTGATCGCTCGCAAGAAGCTTTACGAGATGAACAAGGTGATCTCGGACACTGCGGAGTACGGTTGCTATCTGTTCGCACACGAGGCGGTGCCCATGCTCGCAGGCTTCATGCGCGAGATCGACACCGATGTGATCGGACGTGGCCTCTCCGGGGACAACGGTGTGGACAACCAGGAACTGATCCGTGTCAACGCCGCGATCCGCAACCATCCGGTCGAGGTCGTCGGTCGCAAGCTGCGCGGCTACATGACCGCGATGAAGAAAATCGTGTGACTCCGATCGAGCTGAAGTCCGACCTGCGGGCGCACACACGACCCGCAGGTCGGCACTCAGACCGACAGGCACACGCACGCTGCGGATCCGACTCCCTGTCGGGTTGAAACCCGACCTACCCGTAGGTCGGCATTCATGCCGACAGGCACACGCACGCTGCGGATCCGACTCCCGGTCGGGTTGAAACCCGACCTACCCGTAGGTCGGCATTCATGCCGACAGGTACGCGCGCGCTGCGGATCCGACTCCCGGTCGGGTTGAAACCCGACCTACCCGTAGGTCGGCA
>DAOLKH010000231.1:0-3896 GCA_035331685.1 Pseudomonadales bacterium | reverse complement strand
GTCGAGATGGCGCCAGCTTCTGTCACGGATGCCCGTTTGGCAGCCCGTATATATGGCGCCTCGTTCGATACCCCCCCCTCTATCAGATACCCTGGAAATCCGACACGATCATGGGCAAGGCGCTGGTCATCGTGGAGTCGCCTGCGAAGGCGAAGACCATCAACAAGTACCTGGGGCGCGACTTCGTCGTGAAGTCGAGCATCGGGCATATTCGCGACTTGCCGGTCAGCGGTTCGGCGTCTGCTGCCGACGCCGCGCAGCGTGCGCGCAGCGCCGCAGCCACGCGCAAGATGTCCGAGAAGGAAAAGCTGCAGCACCGCACGGACAAGGCGCGTGAGCAGCTCGTGAAGCGCATGGGCGTCGATCCCACAAGGGGATGGCGTGCCGATTACCAGATCCTGCCCGGCAAGGAGAAGGTCGTTGCCGAGCTGCGCAAGGCCGCGAGTGCCGCAGACGCGATCTACCTCGCCACCGACCTCGATCGCGAGGGTGAGGCAATCGCGTGGCATCTGCGCGAAGCGATCGGTGGCGACCCGCAGAAGTATCGCCGCGTGGTATTCAACGAAATCACGCGCTCGGCGATCCGGGAAGCCTTCGAGCGTCCTGCGCAGATCGACATCGATCGTGTGAATGCCCAGCAGGCGCGCCGTTTCCTGGATCGGGTCGTCGGCTACATGCTGTCGCCGCTGCTGTGGGAAAAGGTCGCGCGCGGACTGTCGGCCGGACGGGTGCAATCGGTGGCGGTACGCCTGCTGGTCGAGCGCGAGCGCGAGATCCGTGCCTTCGTGCCCGAGGAATACTGGGAAGTGCACGCCGAGACCAGCACCGCTGCCGGTGCCCCGCTGCGCCTCGAAGTGCGGCGCGAAGGCGAGCACAATTTCCGTCCAGGCAATCGCGCGCAGGCCGAACGGGCGGTTGCGGCATTGCAGCAGGCCCGCTACGTCGTCAAGGCGCGCGAGGACAAGCCGGCACGCACGCGCCCTGCACCGCCATTCATCACGTCGACGCTGCAGCAGGCCGCAAGCACCCGCCTCGGGTTCAGCGTGAAGAAGACGATGACGCTGGCGCAACGGCTCTACGAAGCCGGCTTCATCACGTACATGCGTACCGATTCGACGAGCCTCAGTGCCGAGGCGGTCGCCGCGTGCCGTGATTTCATTGCCGGTGAACACGGCCAGCGCTATCTGCCGGAGCGCCCGAACGTATACGCGAGCAAGTCCGGTGCGCAGGAGGCTCACGAGGCAATCCGCCCTTCCGACGTGCGGCTCGAACCGAACGCGCTGAGCGGCATGGAGCGCGACGCGGTACGGCTCTACGAGCTGGTGTGGCGACAGTTCATCGCCTGCCAGATGGTGCCGGCGGAGTTTCTGGGGACCACGCTCGATGTGGCAGCAGGCGATTTTGAACTGCGTGCGCGCGGACGGATCCTGCGCTTCGATGGTTTCCTGCGCGTGCTGCCGCTCGTGGGGCGCAAGGAAGATGACGTGGAGCTGCCCGACGTCAGGGTCGATGAGGAGCTGCGTCTTCTGCAACTGTTGCCGAGCCAGCACTTCACGAAGGCGCCAGCGCGCTATACGGAGGCCACGCTGGTACGCGAACTCGAGAAGCGCGGAATCGGCAGGCCATCGACCTACGCGTCGATCATCTCGACGATTCAGGAGAGAGGCTACGCACGAGTCGAGAGCCGGCGCTTCTATGCGGAGAAGCTTGGCGACATCGTCACCGACCGCCTGGCGGAGAAGTTCACCAACCTGATGGACTACGGCTTCACCGCGGGCATGGAAGAGTTCCTGGACCAGATTGCCTCGGGCGAGCGTGACTGGATCAAGGTGCTTGACGATTTCTACGCGGATTTTTCCACTCGCGTCGAGGCGGCCAAGGGCGCCGCGGGTGGCATGCGTGGCAACGAACCGGTCGGGACTTCGATTGCCTGTCCGGCGTGCGGTCGCCCGATGCAGATCCGCACCGGCAGCACCGGGGTGTTTCTCGGCTGTTCGGGCTATGCGCTGCCTCCTGCCGAGCGCTGCAAGGAAACGATCAACCTGGTGCACGGCGACGAAGTGGTCCACGACGAGGGAGACGAGGACGAGGAGGCCGAATCGCGCGTTCTGCGTACGCGGCGTCGCTGCGCGCGCTGTGGCACGGCGATGGACAGTTATCTCGTCGATGCCACACGCAAGCTGCACGTATGCGGCAACAATCCGGACTGCCCGGGCTACGAGATCGAGACCGGGCGTTTCAAGCTGAAGGGCTACGAGGGTCCGGTGATTCCGTGCGACAAGTGCGGAGCGGACATGCAGTTGAAGACCGGACGCTTCGGCAAGTACTTCGGCTGCACCGCGAGCGACTGCAACAACACGCGCAAGCTGCTGCGCAACGGCCAGGCGGCACCGCCGAGGATGCCGGCGATCCCGATGCTGCACCTGCGGTGCGCGAAGGTCGACGATTTCTACGTGCTGCGTGACGGCGCCTCAGGACTGTTCCTGGCAGCGAGTCGCTTTCCGAAGAACCGCGAGACGCGCGCACCGCTGGTCGAGGAGCTGCGTTCGGTACGCGACCAGATCGACCCCAAACATGCCTACCTGCTCGATGCGCCGGCGCGCGACGATGCAGGCAATCCGGTGCAGGTGCGTTACAGCCGCAAGATGCGTCGCCAGTACGTGATGAGCGAGGCCGACGGCAAGCCGACCGGCTGGCGCGCGTACCACCGTGACGGCAAATGGGTCGTCAGCAAGGATGATTGATGCGCTAGACTGTCACCTGGAATGCGGGTGCGGGGAATGCCGTTGACAGCCGTTCTGGAGTTCGTCGAAGTCGCGCAGGGCGAGTTCGTGCTCAGACAACCGGGCAGCGATGGAGAGCCGTTGGTGCATATCCGGTTCTCTGCGGAATCGGCTGCGTATCTGGGCGGAGCCGGCCTGCACGTGGCGAAGGCGATGGTCGAGGCCGGCATGCGCGCAGCGGCGGAGCTCTCCGGGGACGAACCGGATTTCGAATTCGTGGGGCCGCGCGACGACTCCGCCAGAATCCTGCACTGAGGCATCTGCTGCGAAGGCGTCGTCACGCGCCGGTCATGTCAATGCTCGAAGGACTCTTGCGACGGCATCCGAAAGCCTGACTACGCGCGCAGGATGCCGACGCCGATGCCTTCGAGAGCGAATTCTCGCTTGCTCAGATCGACGCGAATCGGTTCGAAGTCGGGGTTCTCCGGCAGCAGCTCCACCAGATGGCGGTCCCGTGTGCGTCGCAATCGTTTCACGGTGACCTCGTCGTCGATGCGTGCGACGACGATCTGTCCGTCGCGCGCCTCGCTGCTGCGGTGAACGGCGAGCAGGTCGCCGTCGAGGATTCCCGCATCACGCATGCTCATGCCGCAGACGCGCAGGAAGTAGTCGGCTGGCGGAGTAAAGGTGTGAGGCGGAATCTGCAGGTGGCGTTCGATATGTTCGGTGGCCAGCAATGGGCTGCCGGCGGCGACGCGACCGACCACCGGAATGCCGCTCTCGCCGCTGAGGCGAATGCCGCGCGAAGCTCCGGCCGTCATTTCGATCGCGCCCTTGCGTGCCAGCGCACGCAGATGCTCCTCGGCGGCATTGGCCGAACGGAAACCAAGCTCGCGCGCAATGTCGGCACGCGTCGGCGGGTAGCCCGTATCGTCGATGTAGCGCCGTATCAATTCGAGAACCTGACGCTGACGATCGGTCAATTGAGTCATGGTCGTGCCCTGGCCGCATGAGTTCACTGTATATAAGCACAGTGCGCATATGGCTGCAACTGCCAGTGGCCTTTGTGGTGAGCTTGGTCTGCAAGCGGCCGCTGCGACCTGGCGCCGGCAATCATTCGACCCAGTCGTCCTCGACACCGATTTCGTCCGGTACGATCTGGTTCAGCGCGCC
>DAOLKH010000230.1:0-3914 GCA_035331685.1 Pseudomonadales bacterium | reverse complement strand
ACTGTGCTGCTGGACCTGCCGATATACACGGGTTCGGCTGCTGCGTCGGTGACACCACCGGCGCGTGACGACGGCAGGATCGAGCACGGCGATGACGGCGGACTTGCGTCGGGGCAAGGCGAATATCGCGTACGTTCCGGCGACACGCTGTGGCGGATCGCCACCCGTTCGCGTCCGGCCGGAGTGACGGTGCAGCAGATGGTGAACGCGATTCACCGCGACAACCCCCGGGCATTCATCGGCGGCGACGTCAACCGCATGCTGGCCGGAGCGGTGCTGCGCCTGCCGCAGGGCAGCGATGTGGGCGGCCTGGCACCGGCAATGCAGCCAGCCGCGCCCGTGGCCAGGCAGGTCGAGGCGGCACCTGCCCAGTCGGCAGCCCCGACGGAGCCTGTCGCGACCGATGCCCCCGCGACGGAGCCTGCTGGCGAAGGTTATCTCGAGATTGCCGGGGATACCGTGGCGCCGGCGACGGAACAGTCCTCAGGCGGCGAAAGCGGCGCACCAGGACCGAGTTCCGACGCTGCGGCTGGAGGTGAGCTCAGCGCGGCGCACGAGGGCCTGCTCGCGGCAGCGCGTACCAACGAGGAACTGCAGGATCGTGTCAAGGCACTGGAAGCCCAGGTTGCCGATTTCCAGAAGCTTGCCGAGCTGGAGAAGGAAAAGGAAAAGGAGAAAGTCGCTCCCCCCGCACCAGCGGAGTCGCCCGGGCTGTTCGAACGGCTTTTCAGCAGCACGGCAGCGCTGCTGCTGGTGGCAGTGGCGGTGCTTGCGGCAACGGTGGCTTTCCTGTTCCGGCGCCGGCGCAAGGTACATGAATTCGTACCCGTAGCGTTTGATGAACCGCGCAAGGTCGATGACCGCCCGGCAAGCACCGCACCGGCTGCCGTAGTGCCGGCAGCGGCGACTCCGCCAGTGGCGCCTGCCGCTGCGGCGGCAGCCCTGACTGCGACTCCGGCAGTTGCCGAGGCAGCCGAGGCACCGGACCCGATGGATGAGGCCGATGTCTACCTCGCGTACGGTCGTCAGGACCGCGCGGAGGAGATTCTGCGCGATGCGCTGCGTGGGCACGCCGATCTGCCCGATGTACGACTGAAACTGATGGAAATCCTCGCCTCGCGTGGGGACGAGAGCGAGTTCCTGCGCCACTTCGGCGCACTCGATGGCAACGCCGTCGCGCAACACGCCGCTCATTCGATTCTCGACCAGCATGGCCTGCAGGACTGGGTGGCGGCAGTGGAACCGGCAATGGAACCGACCCTGGCGTCGGTCGCGGTCGAGCCGGTGCTGAATCGCGAGCAACCATTGAAGATCGACCTGGCGGCGGAGTTGCAGCAGGTTGCGGACACGCTTGGTGGGGCCGCAGCGGAACGCGGTACGAACGAACGCTCATCATTGCTGCAGAAAACCGAACAGGTGATCGCACGCGCAGCGGCAGAGCTCGACGCTGCCCCTGCCACGCTCGATACGGCGGTGTCCGGCGAACACGATTTTGGTGAATTCGATCTGTCGCTGGATTTCGACGAAGCGACGCACGAGGGTGACACGGCGAGCGGTGAGCTGCCGGAGTTCGATCTGCCGCTCGGCGACCTCGAGCTCGATACCGTGGACAGTGCGCCGGCTGCTGCCGTCACGACCCAACTGGACGAAGACCTGGGCTTGCTTGCAGGCAGTGACGAGGTCACCACGAAGCTCGACCTGGCACGGGCCTATATGGACATGGGTGATATGGAAGGAGCGCGCGACATCCTCGACGAGGTCGAAAGCGAGGGGACCGCAAGCCAGCGCGAGGAGGCGGCGGCGCTGCTCGCACGCATCCGCAGCAATTCCTGATGTGATGGCACGCCTGGCGCAGCCACTGCGCATCGCGCTCGGCGTCGAATACCACGGCGGCAGCTTCGCGGGCTGGCAGGCCCAACGCACACCCGGGCTGCCGACCGTTCAGGAAACGCTGGAGTCCGCACTGGAGCGAGTGGCAGCACACCCGGTGGCCACCGTATGCGCGGGACGCACCGACGCGGGAGTCCACGCCAGTGGTCAGGTGGTGCACTTCGATACCGACGCAGAGCGCCCGCTGCGTGCCTGGGTGCTCGGTGCCAACGCGCTGCTGCCACGCGGTGTCAGCGTGCAGTGGGCCCGAACCGTTGCATCAGCCTTCCACGCGCGTTTCTCGGCCGAGTACCGTCGTTATCGCTACCTGATTCTGGGGCGTGCGCAGCGACCGGCACTGCTCGCCGGGGCTGTGTGCCACGAGCGGCGGGCCCTCGATGCCGATCGCATGCACGAGGCTGCACAGAGCCTGCTCGGGGAACGCGACTTCAGCTCGTTCCGGGGCGCGGGCTGCCAGTCGCGTACGCCGATGCGACGCATCGAGCGGATCAGCGTCGAACGCGTGGCCGACCTGGTCACGATCGATGTCACGGCAAACGCCTTTCTGCTGCATATGGTGCGCAACATTGCCGGCTCGCTGCTTGCAATCGGACGCGGCGATCGCCCCATGGACTGGCTGGCAGAGGTGCTGGCCGCGCGTGATCGCAGGTGTGCGGGCGTCACGGCGCCGGCGCACGGACTCTATCTGGTCGATGTTGGCTATGCGGCACACTGGGGGCTGCCGGCGCCCGCGCAGCCGCCACTGCTGGTGTGCTGAGCCGGCAACTTCGCTTCTGCTAGAATCCGCTCCCCAGTAGCATGCCGGAACTGAACAGCAGTGCGAATCCGGGTCAAGATCTGCGGTATAACCCGTGAGCAGGACGCCTTGCTCGCCGCCGAGGCGGGTGCCGATGCGATCGGCTTCGTGCACTGGGCCCGCAGTCCACGAGCGGTCGACGTGCAACGCGCGCGCAGCATCCAGGCGCAATTGCCGCCGTTCGTGAGCGCCGTTGCGCTGTTCGTCGATCCGAGTGCCGATACGGTATGGCAGGTGATCGAAGCCACACGACCGGACCTGCTGCAGTTCCATGGCAACGAGGAACCTTCGTTCTGCAGCGCATTCGGGGTTCCGTACATCAAGGCACTGAAGATCACCGATCGCGCGCCCGACGCAACGGCACTGGGCTATCATGCGCAGGCTCGCGGATTCCTGCTCGACAGCCACGATCCGGTGGCGATCGGCGGAACGGGACGGGCGTTCGACTGGTCGCTGGCTCCGCACGCAACGATGCGGCCGATCGTACTGGCCGGGGGGCTGAATGCCGCCAATGTCGGACGTGCGATTGCGATCGTGCGGCCGTGGGCGGTCGATGTGAGCAGTGGCGTCGAGTCGGCGCCCGGAATCAAGGACGAGGCGCGGTTGCGCGCCTTCATGCAGGCGGTGGCAGCCGCCAGCACAGACTGATCGACACTACAGGAACCCGACGATGAGCTGGCTCGACAAGATTGTTCCGGCGATGGTTCGCCGCGGTGAACCGGACCGCAAGAGCAGCGTACCGGAAGGCCTGTGGCACAAGTGCATCAAGTGCGAGGCGGTGCTGTATCGCCCGGAGCTCGAGCGCAACCTCGACGTCTGCCCCAAGTGTGACCACCACATGCGTATCGGCGCCCGGCGTCGGCTCGATACTTTCCTCGACGTCGATGGTCGCAGCGAGCTGTTCAGTGATGTCGAGCCGGTCGATCGCTTGAAGTTCCGTGACCTGAAGAAGTATCGCGACCGGCTCACGCAGGCACAGAAGGCGACCGGCGAACGCGATGCGCTGATCGCGATGCGCGGACGGGTCGCGGGCATTGCGGTTCATGCGCTGGCGTTCGAGTTCAACTTCCACGGTGGATCGATGGGTTATGCGGTGGGTGAAAAGTTCACCCGCACCGCCCAGGCTTCGCTGGAACAGCATGTTCCGCTGGTGTGCTTTTCGGCCAGCGGCGGTGCGCGGATGCAGGAGGGCGTGAATTCGCTCTTCCAGATGGCGAAGACGACGGCG
>DAOLKH010000229.1:0-3933 GCA_035331685.1 Pseudomonadales bacterium | reverse complement strand
TGAAGGTCGATTGTCCGTACTGAAACAGGCGATGGATTCGGACGCGAGCGAAGCAGCCCTGCACCTGCAGGCCGACGCAGCGCTCAACTACGGCAAGGTGGTCAATGTCATGGCCATCGTCGAGCGCACGGGCATCCAGAAACTGGCTGTGTTCACGCAGCCACACTGACGCATCCATTCGACGGAATCGGGTTTCCTGTGTCCACCGGGAGGCTGCGCGGTTCCGGAGTGAAGAACGCAATATCGGAGACGGCACAGATGCCGGCCAGAAACTGGGGTATCGCTTTCGTGGCTGCAGCGGTGGCGCACGCTGCGTTTGCCATGTGGCTGCTGACACACGATGCACTCGACACCAGTGCCGCGAAGGACGAAGGGCGCGAGGGGATCGAAATCGGATTTGCCGCCGCCCCCGGCCCGGTCGAAGACACTCCCGACGAGGCGGTGGCCACACCCGAACCACCTCCACCACCGAAGCCCGTCAGGCCCGAGCCCCCGCCACCGGTGCGCGTGGAAAAACCCATCGTCGCCAGGCCGGAGCCGGCGGTGGCGAAAGTCGAAGCTGCCGCGGCACCCACACCTGAGCACACGGTCGAAGCACCTGCAACACCGACACCTGCGGTCACAACAGCGGCGACTGCAGATGCTGTGGCCTCCACCCTCGCCCCCGCCGTCGCCAGCAGTGCACCCGCGTCCGGCACATCGGTTTCCGCCCACGCCGGCGCGCACAAGGGCGATGCCAGAAGCTACCTGGCATCACTGATGCGCTGGCTGAACCGGCACAAGGAGTACCCGGCTGCACTGAAGAAGGAAAAGCAGCAAGGCACGGTGGTGCTGCAGTTCATGATCGACAAGTCGGGCAAGGTCATTTCCTCGAGCATCAGGAAAAGCTCCGGCAACAGCGCGCTGGATCAGGCCGCCCTTGAAATGCTCGCCAAGGCAGACCCCCTGCCCGCCATCCCCGATTCCATGCGCCGCGACCAGCTTTCGCTGGCGATACCCGTCGAATATTCATTGATCACGAAGTAAGCAACAGGAGCCCTGCATGTCCACCAAACCTCCGGTACTGCGTCCGGTGAGCCTGCGCAGCACCCGCGCACCCGCAACGGTACCGCCCGCTCACCTTCCCGACGTCAGCCGTGCCGCAAGGCAGGCCTTCGTGCTGAGCGTCTCGGCATTGATGGCAGTCCCGGTGCTTGCAGCAGACGACGAGACACTCGAACTGGACACCTTGCAGATCGAGGAACGGGCGATCGACACCAACCCGTATGCGGAGGCAGGTGCGCCGTACAAGGCCCGGGTGTCCGGCGACGAGCGCCACGTGAAGCCGCTGGCCGAAACGCCGCAGACGATCACCGTGCTGACCCAGACCGAAATCCAGGATTCCGGTCGCTCCGATCTGCGCGCGATACTTGCGACACAGCCCGGCATCACGCTGGGGACCGGTGAGAACGGCAACGCGTTCGGTGACCGTTACATCATCCGCGGCCATGAAGCGCGCAGCGACGTATTCGTCGATGGGCTGCGTGATCCCGGCATGACACTACGCGAGAGCTTCGCCGTGGAGCAGGTGGAAGTCACCAAGGGACCGAGCTCGACGTTTGCGGGGCGCGGCAGCACCGGCGGCGCCGTCAACAGCATCACCAAGCAGGCCAGCAGCGAATACGACTTCACCAAGCTGCAGGGCGGGCTGGGCACCGACAGCTACCAGCGCTACACGATCGATGCCAACAAGCGGATCAGTGACAGCGTCGCCGTGCGAGTCAACGCGCTGTACGCAGACCAGGACGTACCGGATCGATCCCCGGCAAATCGCGAGCGACAGGGAATCGCGCTGTCTGCCGCATTCCAGATAAACGACAGGCTCCGGATCGTGGCCGATTACTATCGTCTCGAGGCCAGCGACAGGCCTGACATGGGCACCTATATCGTTCCGAACGGCGGCAGACCGGTGCGCGACATACCGGTATACACACAGCACGGTGACTTCCTGGAATCCACCGTGGACACGGGAACGCTGCGCGTGAAATACGATTTTTCGGAGGATTTCCGCATCCAGAATGCGGTTCGCTACGGAGAAACGGACAACGGCTACGTCGTGACCGGGGCGCGTGGCGCCACCAGGGCCGCAGACGATCCGGTGGCACCCGGAGTCGGCACCATTTCGCTCAGTACGCACCAGGGCTGGCAGGAAGTCGAATACTTCGTCGATCAGCTCAATGTCCATCTCGACAGGAACATCGCCGGCATGCGCCACCAGTTCCTGGTCAGCGCGGAATACTCCGACCTCAAGGTGCTCAACGGGAACTACAACATCGGCAACAACGGCATCGCCAACTGCAGGCTGCCCGGTCGTGCGGGTGGCCCGTCCTCGGCGGGTTTCTGCATCCTGGACGGCGCCGGAAACCGCGTCGGAAACATCGGCAATCTGATCGGCCGGTCGGTAACCCGAGGAGCTTTCGACTCCGACTACAACGTGAAGACCTGGTCGGCCTCGATCATGGACACCATCGACATCACCGAAGCGCTCAGCCTGTTCTTCGGCTTGCGCTACGACGACTTCGATTACAGGAACCTGGTAGTGACCCGCAACGCGGAGACGGTCTACAAGTACTCCGACGACCTGCTGAACAAGCACATCGGCTTCGTCTACCAGATCACGCCGAGCGGGAACGTCTACGCGACCTGGAGCACGTCCAGCGAAATCAACGGTGGCGAATCCGACGTGGGTGCGAGCTGCGGTTACGGAGGGCTTTGCGGCGAACCGGACCAGGTAACCGAAAGCAAGCCGGAAAAGGCCGAGAACTTCGAGATCGGCAGCAAGTGGAACCTGTTCGACGAGAAGCTGCTGGCCACCGTGGCGGTGTTCCAGATCACCAAGAGCGATGTGATGGAAAGCGTGGGCGACAACTACAGCACGCTCGGCACGCTCAACACCGGCAAGAACCGCGTGAAGGGCATCGAGATTTCGGTCTCCGGCAACCTGACGCCCAGGCTCAGCGCACAGATCGGCGTGTCCAAAATGGACTCCGAAGTCCTGAAATCCGTCAACCCGAGCCTGCAAGGACTTGTGCTGAGCAATTTCGCCGAGGACAGCGCGTCCGTGCAGTTGCGCTACCAGGTGACGGACAGGCTCGCCATCGGCGGCTCATCGACGTACTCGAGCGAGAAATACGCAGGCCAGCCCGATACCGGTGCCGACCTCAACGCGAGCATCGGCAAATACAACTACCAGGTGCCGAGTGCGACGACGTACGACCTGTTCCTCAACTACGAGTTCAACCAGAAGTTCAGCGCACGTCTGAACGCGCTGAACATCACCGACAAGGACTACTACCTCGCGGCGTATCGCAGCGGCGCGCTGACCTACAAGGGAGATGCGCGCAGCATCTTCCTGACCCTGTCCTACGAACTGTGATGCCGGGTACCGGATGTCATCCACTTCGGTTCATGCCATTCCCGCCGGGCTGGTATCGGCAGAGGACTACGAACAGCACGCGGAACAGTGCCTGTCGCCTGCGGTGTTTGCGCACATCAATGGTGGCAGCGGCAACGAACACACCCTGCGCCGCAACCGCGAAGCGTTCGAGGCGCTCACACTGCAGCCACGGCTGCTGGCGGATTGCCGCCACGGCAACACGCGTTGCGAGCTGTTCGGGCAGGCGTTCCGCCATCCGTTGCTGCTGGCACCCGTGGCACTGCAGGCACTCGTGCACCCCGAAGGCGAACTTGCCAGCGCCCAGGGCGCGGCAGCGATGGAAGCCGGCATGGTGTGCAGTACGCTGTCGTCGTTCACGCTGGAAGACATCGCAGCCAGACACCCGTTCGGGTTGTGGTTCCAGTTGTATTTCCAGCCGCGCCGGGAGCATACCCTGGACCTCGTGCGGCGCGCCGAAGCCGCCGGCTACCGCTCACTGATGGTCACGCTCGATACCC
>DAOLKH010000228.1:0-3946 GCA_035331685.1 Pseudomonadales bacterium | reverse complement strand
GGGCTCGCAGGACGCGGTGCCGGTGGGCTCCACCTGGGGTGCTTCGCCGCCGGCTGCGGCTGCACCTGCCGCAGTCGGAGCTGGTGTTGGTGCGGGTGCCGCTCCAGGCGGTGGCGCGGCGGCCTTGCGTTCCTTGCGGCGTGCCTCCCTGGCATGTTCCTCGCGCTCGAGGCGCGCCTGACGCTGTTCGAAGCGCTGTCTGGCGACTTCCGCCTTGTTCTGCTGCTCACGGCTCTCGCGAATGGCGGACTTGGAGGCGCGGAAGTACTGCACCAGCGGAATGTCCGACGGACAGGCCCACGCGCAGGCACCGCACTCGATGCAGTCGAACAGATGGTGTTTCTCGAGTCCGGCGTGGTCTTCGGCGCGTGCGTACCAGTACAGTTGCTGCGGCAGCAGCGAGGACGGGCATACCTCGGAACACTGGCCACAGCGTATGCAGGGCCCTTCGTCGTCTTCGGTCGTGAGCTCTCCCGCCGTGGCGGCCAGCACACAGTTTGTGGTCTTGATCACTGGCAGCGTGTCGTCGGGCAGTGCAAAGCCCATCATCGGTCCGCCCATCAGCAGTCGCGACAGCCGCGCGTGATCGCAACCTGCCATGTCGAGCAGTACGCGCATCGGTGTGCCGAGCAGCACCTCGAAGTTGCCGGCCAGGGTGACGGCGCCACCGGTGACGGTGACGATGCGCGAGATCAGTGGCTCGGCGTGCACCAGCGCACGATACACGGCTGCCGCGGTGCCCACGTTGTGACAGCTCACGCCGATATCGACCGGGAGCTTGCCCGCGGGTACTTCCATGCCGGTAAGGATGCGGATCAGCTGCCTTTCTCCGCCGGAAGGGTATTTCGCGGGGAATGTCACCACTTCCTGGCGGGGGTCGGCTGCTGCGCGCATCGCCGCGATCGCGCGCGGCTTGTCGTCCTCGATCGCGATCAGCGTTTCTTCCGCGTCGAGCAGCCACGCGATGATGCGAGCACCTTCGACCACATCCGCGGCGCGTTCGATCATCAGGCTCTCGTCTGCCGTGATGTACGGTTCGCATTCGGCGCCGTTCAGGATCAGCGTGCGCACGCGGCGAGCCGCGCCCGGTGCGAGCTTTACGGCAGTTGGAAAGCCCGCACCACCGAGCCCGGCGATGCCGGCGTCGCGGATCGCTGCGAGTGCTTCCTCGCGCGAACGTCCGCGCCAGTCGCGGGGTGCCGTACGCTCGATCCAGCGCTCGGCGCCGTCGGCGCGCAGCACGATCGCCATGCCGTCCATGCCCGATGGGTGCGGCAACGGGCGCGGCGCGATCGCGACGATTTCTCCCGAAGTCGGAGCGTGCAGCGCCACGCTCAACGTGGCCGTCGCACGCGCGATCATCTGTCCTTTCAGCACCTGATCGCCGACCGTGACGATCGGTTCGGACGGGGCGCCGGTGTGCTGTGACAGTGGCAGCACCAGCTCTTCGGGTAGCGGCGCGCGTGCGATCGCTCGCGTGAGCGATTGAGCCTTGTGCGCTGGCGGATGCACGCCGCCGTGGATGTCGTGCAGGCGTCTCACGCGACACGCTCGCTGCCGGGTGCATCGGTCGCGATGATCTGCGCGCGGGTGGGTGCCGGCATCGCTGCCGCCTCGCGCTGCGGCAGCTCCCAGCGCCATGTCTGTGGCGTGGTCGGTACCGGTATCATCTCGATGCAGTCCACAGGGCAGGGCTCCACACAGAGGTCGCAGCCGGTACACTCGCTGCCGATCACCGTGTGCATCTGTTTCGCGGCGCCGAGAATCGCATCCACCGGGCAGGCCTGGATGCACTTGGTGCAGCCGATGCACTCGTCTTCACGGATCCAGGCGACCATGCGCGGCTTTTCCACGCCGTGCTCGGCATCGAGCGCGGGTGCCTCCACGTTCAGCAGCGTGGCCAGCGCGTTGATCGTCGCCTGTCCGCCCGGAGGACATTTGTTGATCGCTTCGCCGGCAGCGATCGCCTCGGCATACGGCCGGCAGCCGGGGTATCCGCACTGTCCACACTGTGTCTGCGGCAGTTTGTCGAGGATTTGTTCGACGATCGGATCCTCGTCGACCGCGAAGCGTTCACTGGCGAAGCCGAGCAGCGCGCCGAACACCAGCGCGAGCCCGGCCAGCGCCGCGAGCGCTGCGAGCACCGGGTGCTGGGCGAGCAGATCGATCATCGGATCACACCAGTCCTGCGAAGCCCATGAAGGCGAGCGACACCAGTCCGGCCGTCACCATGCCGATCGCGGCGCCGCGAAACGGCTGCGGCACGTCAGCGGCTGCGATGCGCTCGCGCATCGCAGCGAACAGCACCAGTACCAGCGCAAAGCCGGCACCGGCGCCGAAGCCGTAGAGCACCGAATGTACGAAGTCGTGTTCGCGATTCACGTTGATCAGTGCCACGCCGAGTACCGCGCAGTTCACGGTGATCAGCGGCAGGAACACGCCCAGCACGCGGTGCAGCAGCGGGCTCGCCTTGCGCACGAACATTTCGGTGAACTGCACGACCGCAGCGATCACCAGGATGAATGCGATTGTCTGCAGGTATTGCAGCCCCAGCGGCTCGAGCACGAAGTGAAACACGATATGGGTGGCGGCGGAAGTCAGCGTGAGCACGAACGCGGTGGCCATCGCCATGCCGAACGCCGACTCCAGCCGCGTCGAAACGCCCATGAACGGGCACAGCCCCAGGAACTGCACCAGCACGACGTTGTTGACCAGGACGATGGCGATCAGGAACAGGGTCAGCTCGGAGATCACGTCGCTACAGCCCTCATTTGACCTGCATGCCGGGCTCGGCTCCGCTGTCCGGCGCGAGCAGGAAGATGTCCTTGCCGCCCGGGCCAGCAGCCAGCACCATTCCTTCGGAAACACCGAAACGCATCTTGCGCGGCGCGAGGTTGGCGACCATCACGGTCAGCCGGCCGATGAGATCCGCCGGGGTGTAGGCCGACTTGATGCCGGCGAACACATTGCGCTGCATGCCGCCCAGATCGAGCGTCAGCGCGAGCAGCTTGTCGGCACCTGCGACCGGCTCTGCCGCGACGATACGCGCGATGCGCAGATCGATCTTCGCGAAATCCTCGATCGTGATCGTGGCTGCGATCGGTGCGTGCGCGCAAGCGGGCGAGACGGGTGGCTTCGTCGCGGTATGTTCCTTGCTGGCTTCGATCATTGCGGCGATGCGCTCTGCGTCGATGCGGCTCATCAACGGGCTGAAGGTGTCGATCGCATGACCCTGCAGCGAATCGTGCAGGGAAGCCCAGTCAAGCCGCCAGCGCAGGAACGCACTTGCACGCGCGGCCAGTTCCGGCAGCACCGGGGCGAGGTAGGTCGCGAGGATACGGAACAGGTCGATGCCCGCCGAGCACACGGCCTGTACCCGTGCCGATTGCGCGGAATCCTTTGCCAGCGCCCACGGCTTCTCGTGATCGATGTACTGGTTGGCACGATCGGCGAGCGCCATGATCTGGCGCATCGCCTTGCCGTATTCGCGTGCCTCGTAGCAGGCGGCGATGGCCTCGCCCGCGCTGACACACTCGGCGCGCAGTTCGCCCGCTGCATCGCCGGGGGCCAGCACGCCGTCGAATTGCCGGTTCAGGAAGCCGGCGCAGCGGCTCGCGATATTGACCACCTTGCCGACCAGGTCGGCATTCACGCGCTGCACGAAATCCTCGAGGTTGAGGTCGATGTCTTCGAGTCCGGCGCCGAGCTTGGCCGCGATGTAGTAGCGGAAGTATTCCGGGTCGAGGTGCTCGAGGTAGGTGCGTGCGAGGATGAATGTGCCGCGTGACTTCGACATCTTCTGGCCGTTCACGGTCAGGAAGCCGTGGCAGAAGACCGCGCTCGGAGTGCGGAATCCCGCGCCTTGGAGCATCGCGGGCCAGAACAGCGTGTGGAAGTACGCGATGTCCTTGCCGATGAAGTGATACAGCTCGGCATCGCTGTCCGG
>DAOLKH010000227.1:0-3948 GCA_035331685.1 Pseudomonadales bacterium | reverse complement strand
ACGAGGAAACCTACCTGGTGCAGAAACTGGTGCGCGCCGCATTCGGCAACAACAACGTCGACAACTGCGCCCGCGTCTGCCACGCACCGACCGGCTTCGGGCTGAAGAGCACCCTCGGCGAATCGGCTGGCACCCAGGCCTTCGATTCGCTGCGTGATGCCGACGTGATCCTCCTGATCGGTGCGAACCCGACCGAAGCACACCCGGTCTTCGCCTCGATGCTGAAGCGCCGCGTACGCGAAGGAGCCGGGCTCGTCGTGATCGACCCGCGCGCGATCCCGATGGTGCGCTCCGCGCGCGTCGAGGCGCGGCACCACCTGCAACTGCGCCCCGGCACCAACGTCGCGATGCTGAACGCGCTCGCGCACGTGGTCATCACCGAGGGGCTCGAACGCCCGGACTACATCGATGCGCGCTGCGAGCGCGAAGCCTACCGCGCATGGCGCGAGTTCATTGCCTCGAAGCAGCAATCACCCGAGGCGATGGAAGCCGTCACCGGGGTGCCTGCGCACAGCGTGCGTGCTGCCGCGCGCCTGTATGCACAGGGGCCGAACGGTGCGATCTACTACGGACTCGGCGTAAGCGAACACAGCCAGGGGTCCACCGCCGTGATGGCGATCGCCAACCTCGCGATGGCCTGCGGGCACATCGGGCGCGAGGGCGTTGGCGTGAATCCGCTGCGCGGGCAGAACAACGTGCAGGGCTCCTGCGACATGGGCTGCTTTCCGCACGAGCTGCCCGGCTACCGGCACATCAGCGATGCCGCACTGCGTGCAGGCTTCAGCGCGGAGTGGAACGTCGAACTGCACGCGGAGCCGGGGCTGCGCATCCCGAACATGTTCGAGGCCGCGCTCGACGGCAGCTTCAGGGGGCTGTACCTGCAGGGTGAGGACATCGCCCAGTCCGACCCGAACATCCAGCATGTCGGCGCTGCACTGCAGGCGATGGAGTGCATCGTCGTGCAGGATCTGTTCATGGGCGAGACGGCACGCTACGCGCACGTATTCCTTCCCGGTTCGAGCTTTCTCGAAAAGGACGGCACGTTCACGAACGCGGAGCGCCGCATCAGCCGCGTGCGCAAGGCGATCGAACCGCCTGCGGGCCTCGCCGACTGGGAGATCACGGTGCGCCTTGCCAACGCGCTCGGCTACCCGATGCACTACGGGCACCCGTCGGAAATCATGGACGAAATCGCGCGTCTCACGCCCACCTTCAGTGGCGTGAATTACGCGAAGCTGGAGCGCCTCGGCAGCATCCAGTGGCCCTGCGACGAGGCGCAGCCCGCGGGCACGCCGACGATGCACGTGGACGGGTTCGTGCGCGGCAAGGGTCGCTTTTTCATCACGCAGTACCTGCCGAGCAGCGAACGCAGCAGCTCACGCCTGCCGCTGCTGCTTACCACCGGGCGCACGCTCGCACAGTACAACGTAGGCGCGCAGACGCGGCGCACCGAAAACCTGGCCTGGTACGCCGAGGATCTGCTCGAGATCCATCCGCACGATGCGGAAACCCGCGGTATCGCCGATGGGAACCTGGTCGGCGTGACGAGCCGCGCCGGCGAAACGGTACTGCGTGCCAGCGTGACCGGGCGCGTGCAACCGGGCGTGGTCTACACCACCTTCCATTTTCCCGAATCCGGTGCGAACGTGCTCACGACCGACAACTCCGACTGGGCAACCAACTGCCCCGAGTACAAGGTGACCGCAGTCCAGGTCGTGAAGGTCGACAGGCCCTCGGCATGGCAGCAACGTCGCGCGCGTTTCACGCACGAGCAGGATGCACTGCTCGCTGCCGCGCGCGCGGACGCCTGAGCGATCCGTGCATAGACTGTCATGGAGAGAAGCAGACGGACAGCAATGAGAAGCGAATACCTAGTGAAGATGGCGAACGAGATCGCGGCGTTCCATGACGGCAGCGCGAGTGACCCTGCCGCCGCCGTTGCCGATCACATCAGGCGCTTCTGGGAACCGCGGATGATCAGCGCCTTCGTGGCCCATCTGCGAGCAGGAGGCACCGGACTCGCGCCGACCGCACGAACGGCAGCACAGATGCTCGGAACTCAAGCTGCCATGGGCGTGTGAACGCAAAGCCGGACACGACCGGAATCGAATTTCCACAAGGAGCAAGTGGCCAATGTTGCACGACAAGGACAGCGCAGGCATCAGGGATTCGACATGGGTCCGCTTGACGCGCTGGAGCGCCGAATTTGCCGACCGCGAGCTGGAGGCCTCGTATCGCGAGTCGACATTCCCGGCGGAACGCGCCGCACTGCGTGCGGCAACCCTGGTGGTCCTGACCATCGACGTCTTGCTGCTGCTGTTCGGCAAGCTCATTCATCACAACCCTACGTCGACGCTGGAAGTCGCCGGGCAGGCCTTGGCGCTGATCATCATCCTGGCGCTTTACCTGCTGCTCGGCCGCAAGCGGCATTTCGAATCCTGGCGCGTCTGGACTGCTGGCTCGGGGCTGGCGCTGATCCTGGCGATCGCGACCATGATCGCCTGCGGCTACGGCATGAACTACCGTGGCAGCCTGCTGATCCCGTCGGGTGTGCTCGCGATCTACCTGGTGATCCGCCTGAATCTGGCCACACTGGTGGTACTTGCAGGCGCCTACTCGGTACTCACCTTTACCGCCTGGCTTTCCAAGCTGGGAGCGGGAGACATGAACAACGTCATGTTCATGCTGACACTCGTGGTGCTCGCGAACCTGTTCGGCTACATCGAATCGCGTCGTCTGCAGCGCGAACGCAGGATCGTGTTCGCCCAGCGGCAGACACTCACCCGGCTCGCCGCACTCGATGACCTGACGCGCCTCTCGAACCGCCGCAGCTTCTACGAAACTGCAGACGAACAACTGCAACAGCTGCACGACAAGCAACTCGAGGCAGCGGTCATGCTGGTCGATCTGGACCGTTTCAAGGAAATCAACGACACACTCGGCCACCACACGGGCGACGCGCTGCTGCAGGAGGTGGCCGTGCGCATGCGAACCGCACTGCCCGAAGCGCTTGCGCTGGCTCGCCTTGGTGGCGACGAATACGCGGCGCTGCTGCCTGGCCAGTGCGGCGATGACTGGGCGATCACGGCAGCGCAACGCTTCCTGTCGAGTCTGGACCAACCCGTCGAACTCGACGGACTGGATCTGCATATCAACGCCAGCGTCGGCGTGGCGGTTCGCCGTCACGGCGAAGACCGGCAGACCCTGCTGCGCCAGGCAGATATCGCCATGTATCGTGCCAAGGGTCGCG
Organism: Pseudomonadales bacterium; assembly: GCA_035331685.1. GTDB lineage: Bacteria > Pseudomonadota > Gammaproteobacteria > Pseudomonadales > UBA5518 > UBA5518. The sequence goes on along the minus strand of DAOLKH010000227.1, from coordinate 698 downwards.
GCGGCGGAATCGAGATCTACTGCCCGACGCACGCCATACACACGCGAGAGCACGTCGAACTGGCGAGCGAACTGGGCGTCGCGCTGCACAATGACGAGATCAGACTCCATTACCAGCCGAAGGTCGACATCCTCACCGACACGACTCACGGCGTGGAAGCACTGATCCGCTGGCAACACCCCGTGCACGGACTGCTGCTGCCCGAACGGTTCCTGCCCATCGCCGAACGCCACGGCCTGATGCGCAAACTGACGCTGCGCGTGCTCATGCTGGCGCTGCAGCAGGCCCGGCAATGGCAGCAGGCAGGCAGGGAACTGCGCATCGCCGTGAACCTGGCACCGGAAAGCCTGCTGGATGCGCGATTCCCCGACGAAGTATTGGAAATGCTGGCGAGCACCGGTGTTTCCGCCCGCATGCTGCAACTGGAAATCACCGAGAACACGCTGCTGATCGACCCCGAGCGGATACTGCAGGCGATCACCCGCCTCGGCGAGGCCGGCCTGAAGTTTGCGCTCGACGACTACGGCACCGGCTATTCCTCGCTCGCGTACCTCAGCATCCTGCCGATCGACGAGCTGAAGATCGACCGCTCCTTCGTATCGAATCTCGTCAGTGACGAAAACAATGTGGTGATCGTTCGCTCGTAAGCGGTCAAACGACGCCGTTATATCTTTCCGTAGGCGAGTATGGATTTCATC
>DAOLKH010000226.1:0-3975 GCA_035331685.1 Pseudomonadales bacterium | reverse complement strand
CCCGGTCGAAATGCTCCACATCGAACAGGTGCGTCCGGTTGCGAGCGGTGTTGCGCCTGATCAGACCAACCAGCGACTGGCGGTGCGCCATGATCTCGCGCAACTCCTCGTCGGTGTGCGTACCGAGCACGGCAGCAACCACTGCACCGGCACTGGAACCGGAGATCACATGCGGCAACAGACCGTGCTCCCACAGCGATTTCACTACGCCCATATGGTAAATGCCAAGCGCCGCACCGCCGCTGAGCATCAGCGCCGTCTGACCAAAGGTCTGGCTGGTCTGCTCGAAGAATTCGATCTTCTCGGCAAGCGATACGTCTCCCGACCCCTCGTCGCAGACCCAATCGAGCGTCGCGCAGACTTCCGCCAGGTAATGCTCGATCAGGCGCTTGGTGCCGAAACACGTGAAGCGATACAGCATCGGATTCGAGATATGCCCGAGATTGCCGTGCAGCCCCTGCTCCAGCACGAACATCGCACGACGCAGGTCACCGCCTTGGCGCACGCCGACAACTTGTGCGAGCCGGCGCCGGATCAGCCTGTGATCGTAGTACGGTGAGGCGTCACTGATCTTCCACTCCTCGAGCCCCGCCTCCTGGTCGTACCCGATGGCAGCCTCGCGCCACTCGTCATAGTCGTTGGCACGTTGCATGGCCCTTTCCAGTGCATGCAGACGCCGGTTACGCCGCGCGAGGCGTGCGAAATCGGGGAGTGCACCCGCGAACACACGCATCGCGGGGCGAATGCGTGAGCGGCCGGATACCGGTGTCTCCAACACGTGCGCCGACGCTTCATCCATCTGTTTCTGCAACCCGGCTTGCTCCCGGATGGATCACGGTTTCATTATGGCACTTCCTGCCGATTGGCAAGCACGCGCCGAGCGCGCACAATCGCCGCAAAATAACATCACCGGAGGATCCCGCATGAGCCATATCCACATCGAGCGCGAACACGACCTGGACCGCAAGACGCTGCGCAAGCGCGCCGAAAAGCTGGCGCAGCACCTGCAGCAGAACTTCGGCGGCGACTACTCGTGGGAAGGCGATACCGTGCACTACAACTACTCCGGCGGCATCGATGCACGCCTCACACTGGAAAAGGAAGAAGTCCTGGTCGACGTGAAACTCGGCATGCTGATGCGAATGCTGAAGGGTCGCATCGAGAACGAGATCGAGAGCTATCTGGATCGCCACCTCGCTTGAGCACGTCCGGTGTATCGGGGACGTTCAAGCGAGAACAAACTCGCGGTTGCTCACGTGTACCGTACGCCCGCAGCACTCCTCACTCTCCAGCCGCTGCATCTGGCCCGCAATGCGAGTGGTTGCGAGCGTACGGGTGTTATCCGGCAGATCGAGCACTGCCACACCGCACGCGCGCTGCCCCTCCCGGTAGACCACTGTATAACCGCAGATGCGTGCGACTCCATCGGGTGGTGCGACCACTCGCTTTGGCACGGTGACGCCGGCGACTTCGTCACTGACATCGACGGACGCAAAGCCCGCCGGACCCGGATCGCGTGACCAGACACCGAAACCCTGCTTGGTCAGATAGCCAGAAACCGAACTCACCAGTCCGTTCGTGCCGTACCCCTCGCGCAGCAGTTCCGCCATGCGCGCAGTGGCCTGCAGCACGTAGTTGTTCAACGGTCCACCCGCGAACGGCATGCCCCCGGTCACGGTCCAGTCCTGCTCGCGCGAAATGCCGAGCTCGGCAGCGTAGAGCTCCACCGCAATCGGGAAGCAGGAATAAAGCTCGACCAGATCCAGCTCGTGCACGCCCAGCCCCGCGACTTCGAGCGCGCGCTGCCCGGCGATGCGTGCCCCGGGCAGGCGATGCAACTGCGGACGCGCCGACAGTGCAAGCATGTGGTTCGACTCGCTGCTCGCACGCGGGAATATCCAGCGTTCCCGTGCAATGCCGAGAGCACTCGCCCGTTGCGCCGAACAGAACAGCAGCGCCGCAGCCTGGTCGACGTTCCACGAACTGTTGTGCAGCTTCGTGTACGGGAATGCCAGCATGGGGTTGCGCGCCGATGCATCCCGAATCTGCTGTGCCGGCAGGCGTTCGCGCTTCCACGCATGCGGATTGCCTGCAGCGATCTCGCTGAAACGGCTGTAGAGCGCAGCGATACGATCGCGATGTGCATCGGGGGTCAGTCCCCCGGCGGCACGAAACGCACTCTCCACGACCGCGTAATACCCGACCGGCATCATGCCGAGCCCCGATTCGGTCTCGACCGGCAGCAGCAGTTCTGCAGCCGGTTCCAGCACCTCGTCCGGCGTATCCTGGTTCACGGTCTCGGATGCGTCGACGCCGGCAATCTGCGCCTGCAACGCCCGGAAACGCGCCTCGCCTCCAACCACGATGCCGGTGTCGATCTCTCCAGCCACTATGCGCTGGCAGACATCGCCGATCAGTGACTGCTGCAGGATGCCGACCTTCGCACACACCGTGGTCGCAGCCCGGGCACCGATGGCGAGCGCAACCATGCGTGCCGCATCCCCATAGCGCCACATGCCTTGCGGCACGCAGATGCGTTCGGCGGCAGCCGCGAGCCCTGGACTGCCGCAATCGGCTGCGGCTGCGCGCACCGCTGCAATCATCAACTGCACGGGCTCCTGCGCCGCCGCCGGATCCCGCTCCTGCTGCTGAACGGTGCCTACACCGACGAGTACCGGCGTGCGCGGATCGATCGGATGCATCGCGAAAATCCCCCCCTTTGCCCGAAGTCGTCTTCAGCGGCTGCGCTTCTGCGCCGCCAACAGCAGCTCGCCAAGTGTCCCGGTACGCGGCGGCGGTTCGCTCTTGCCGCGCGAGCCAGCGCCGCGACCGCGTTCCGGCCTCGAACCAGGCGTTGCGCTGCGAGCGGCGCGCGCCTCTTCAGCAGTCCCCGGCAGTTCGTCGTCGAGGCGCATCGTGAGTCCGATGCGCTTGCGTGCCGGATCCACCTCGAGCACCCTGACCTTCACGATATCACCAGCCTTGACCACCTCGCGCGGATCGCGCACGAAACGCCGGCTCAGCGCCGAAACGTGCACCAGCCCGTCCTGGTGCACACCGATATCGACGAATGCACCAAAGTTTGCCACGTTGGTCACCACGCCCTCGAGCACCATGCCGGGGCGCAGATCAGCAAGCGTCTCGATTCCATCCGCGAACGCGGCGGTGCGGAACGCCGGCCGCGGATCGCGACCCGGCTTCTCCAGCTCGCGCAGGATATCGCGCAGCGTCATCTCGCCGCTCTCCGCACCGACGAAACGCCGCAAGTCGATCGCACGCACACGCTCGGCGTTACCGACCAGTTCGCTCACCGAACATCCCTGCGCAGCGGCGATGCGCTCGACCACCGCATACGACTCCGGATGCACCGCCGAAGCGTCGAGCGGATTGTCGCCACCCGTGATGCGCAGAAAGCCCGCACACTGCTCGAAGGTACGCGCCCCCAGACGCGACACGGCACGCAACGCCTCGCGACTGCGAAACGGACCGTTGCGGTCCCGGTGATCGACGATCGCCTGTGCCAGCGAACCACCGAGCCCCGAGACACGCCCGAGCAGTGCTGCCGATGCGCTGTTCAGCTCCACTCCGACGCTGTTCACACAGTCCTCGACCACGGCATCGAGCCCCCTTGCAAGCCGATGCTGATTCACGTCGTGCTGGTACTGTCCCACCCCGATCGACTTCGGCTCGATCTTGACCAGCTCGGCAAGCGGGTCCTGCAGTCTCCGTGCGATCGAGACCGCACCACGAATGCTGACGTCGATGTCGGGAAATTCGCGACTTGCCAGCTCGGACGCCGAATACACCGACGCACCGGCCTCACTGACCACCACGCGCGTGAGACCAAGTTCGGGATGCATGCGGCACAACTCGCCGACCAGTTTCTCGGTTTCTCGCGATGCGGTACCGTTGCCGATCGCCAGCCGAACTGGGCCTGTTCGGGGCGCCGAGCTTCCGTGTCGGTGAGGAGTTGTT
>DAOLKH010000225.1:0-4011 GCA_035331685.1 Pseudomonadales bacterium | reverse complement strand
GAACTCGACAGCCGGCTGCCTGCGCGCCTTGAAAAGGACGGCACGCTACGCCTGCAACTGCGCCCCGGAAGCTGGGTCGTCGAACTCACAGCACGATACCCCGGCCCGGTGACACAACTCGAACTCGCGAGCGCGCCGCCGCCGTGGCCCGTCGAGGAGGTGTGGTCCTTCGAGGCCCACCCGGAACTGCGCCTGGTCGAGCTCGACGGTCCGCCACCGGTGGACCCCACCCAGACCGCACTGCCAGAGTCGTGGCGTGATCTGCCCGCCTACCTGATGCAACCGGGTGCGCGTCTGCTGTTCCACGAGTTGCGCCGTGGTGATCCGCAACCGGCACCCGATGCGCTGACGCTGCAGCGCGACCTGTGGCTCGACTTCGACGGCGGCGGCTATACGATTCGCGACCGCATCGGTGGCACCATCACCCGTGGCTGGCGCATGGTCATGAACGAGCCCACCACGCTCGGCCAGGCGCTGCTCGACGGTGAGTTGCAGCTGATCACGACCGGTGCGGACGGCAGGCCGGGAATCGAGGTGCGCCGCGGACAGCTCGACCTGCAGGCCGACAGCCGCTTCGAGGCCTCGCGCAACCGGCTGCCCGCAGTCGGCTGGGACCAGGACTTCCAGCACGTCAAGGCGGTGCTGCACCTGCCGCCGGGCTGGAAGCTGTTCGCGGCCGGTGGCGTCGACAACGTACCACCGACCTGGATCAGCAACTGGACCCTGCTCGACATTTTCCTGGTGCTGATCGGAGCGCTCGCGGTGCGGGCGCTGTGGAATTGGCGCATCGGGCTGCTGGCGCTGCTGACCTTCGCGCTGATCTGGCACGAACCGGATGCACCACGCGCAGTGTGGCTGCATCTGCTGGGCGCGATCGCCCTGTTGCGCGTATTGCCCGAAGGCGCATTCAGGCGCCTGATCGCCACCTACCGCAACCTGGCCTTCGTCGCGCTGCTGGTGTTCGCGGTACCGTTCATGATCGACCAGCTCCGCACCGGGCTCTACCCACAGCTGGGCCAGACCTCGATGGTGAGCGAACCGATGAGCGACCTTGCACTGCCGGCACCGCCGCCGGTGATGCAGGAAGCGATGCGCAAGGGAACGGAAGCAATCGCAGGCGCCGGCATCGTTCCCGAGCAGGAAGCCGCAAGACCGGCCCTTGCCGCCACACTCGCCAGGGCTGCGCGAAAACCGCTGTCTGCAGGCATCGATGATTCCGCAAACGTGGAGTACAAAAGTCTTCCGGGTTTGCCGACATTCGATCCGGACGAGCTGCTGCAGACTGGTCCCGGGCTGCCCGACTGGCAGTGGCGCGATGTGCCGCTCGGCTGGAACGGTCCGGTACAGCGCAGCCAGCAGGTCTCGCTGACACTGTTGTCGCCGCGCATGAACCTGCTGCTGAACGTGCTGCGTGTGCTCCTGCTCGCCGCACTCGCGGTGGCGCTGATCGGCAGCGCGAGGCTGCGCAGCGGCACAACGAACGCACTCGGCAACGCAGCCGCAGCATTCGCGCTCGCCTGCCTGCTGCCCGCAGCCCTGCTGCAGGCACCGTCAGCGCATGCGGATATCCCGGACGAGAAGCTGCTCGAGCAACTGCACGAGCGACTGCTGGCAGCGCCCGAGTGCCTGCCCGAGTGCGCGCAGTTTGCGCGCCTGCGCGTCGAACTCACGCCGTCCGCCCTCACGCTGCGCGCCGAACTGCACGCGGCGGAAGACACGGCGTTGCCGCTGCCGGTGAATGCCCGCAACTGGATACCCGCCGAGGTGAGCGTCGACGGAACCGCTGCAACCGGTCTGCTGCGTGCACGCGAGGGCGTACTGTGGATCCACCTCGACGCCGGCGTGCACCAGGTGCTGCTGCGCGGCGCGGCACCCGCCTCCGGCACCTTCCAGTTGCCGCTGCCGCTGCCGCCGCGGCGCATCGACACCACGCTCGATGGCTGGAGCGTGGAAGGCGTCGCCGATGCGCAGCCGGTCGGAGCGCAACTGCAGTTCACCCGCGTGCAAACCGTCGAGCAGGACCAGACTGCGGCGGCACCACTGCAGGCGGGCGAACTGCCGCCGCTGCTGAGCGTCGAGCGCACGCTGCGCCTGGGTCTCGACTGGCACGTCGAGACGCGCGTTTCGCGTGTCTCTCCGCCCGGCGTGCCGGTGGTGCTCGGAATTCCACTGCTGCACGGTGAAGCCGTCACCAGCGACGCGGTCCGCGTGGAGGATGGGCAGGTGCTGGTCAATCTGGCGGCGGGAGCCGAGTCCATGAGGTGGGAGTCAACGCTCGAACCCGGCGCACGAATCGAACTCACGGCAGCAGACAACACGCAATGGTTCGAGACCTGGCGTGCCGACGTGAGTCCACTGTGGCACATGGAGTCCACTGGCATCGCGGTGGTACACCATCAGGATCGCGCCGGACGCTGGCTGCCGGAGTGGCGTCCATGGCCGGGCGAGTCGGTCGCCCTGGCGTTGACGCGACCGAAGGGTATCGCCGGGCAAACGCTGACGCTCGATGCGGTGCGGCTGCACGTCGTGCCCGGGCGTCGTGCCACCGACACCACCGCCACATTCACGCTGCGCAGCAGCCGTGGTGGCCAGCACACGGTGCTGCTGCCCGCAGGCTCCACGCTGCAGTCGGTCAGCATCGACGGCGTGCCGCAACCGATCCGCCAGGAAGGTGAGCGGGTCACGCTGCCGCTCACACCAGGCACACGCAGCGCCGAACTCGTGCTGCGCGACGACGCCGGCATCGGCACGCTGTTCCGTACTCCCGCTATCGACGCCGGGCTCGCCAGCGTGAACACACAGGTGAACGTGACACCGGGACGGGACCGCTGGATCCTGCTGCTGGGCGGCCTGCCGCTCGGCCCGGCGGTGCTGTTCTGGGGCATCCTCGCTGCCATCGTGCTGTTCGCGCTCGGGCTGGGGCGACTGAAGTGGACTCCTCTCGGCACCTGGCATTGGATGCTGCTCGCGACGGGTCTCACGCAGACGCAGGTCTGGGTTGCGCTGCTGGTCGTGGGCTGGCTGCTCGCGCTCGGTTGGCGCGGACGCGTGGCCCCCGATCATCTGTCGCGGCGCGAGTTCAACGCACTGCAGCTCGGTCTGTTCGTGCTCACGCTGGTTGCGATCACGCTGCTGTTCGGCGCGGTGAAGCAGGGGTTGCTCGGTTACCCGCAAATGCAGATCGCCGGCAACGGATCGTCGGCCTGGGATCTGCAGTGGTACCAGGATCGCAGCGCCGCCGCCCTGCCACGCGCGTGGGTGCTCAGTGTGCCGCTGTGGGTCTACCGCGCACTGATGCTCGGCTGGGCCCTGTGGCTGGCGTTTGCGTTGCTGCGCTGGTTGCGCTGGGGTTGGGAAAACGTGAGCAGCGGTGGGCTGTGGAAAAAACCGTGAAGCGGCGCCAGATCACTGCTTCGCAGGATGTCAGGGAATCCCGACGATCTTGTGCGTCTGCAGTCCCAGCCGCCATTGCGGGTGGCGCCGGCAATAGTCCACCGTCGCAGCCAGGTTCGCGGCGTAGTCGGGGCCGTCCATCGGCTGCAGGAAGAACTCGTGGAACTCCAGCTCCGCGAAACGCTGCGGGGGTGCGTCCGCTTGCGGATAGACGAGCTTGAGCTCGTCGCCGCTGGTCAGCACCAGCGGTGTCGTACCCTTGGGTGATACGCACAGCCAGTCGATTCCTGCCGGTGCCGGCAGCGTGCCGTTGGTTTCGACCGCAATCGCCAGACCCAGCGCGTGCACCGCAGCGATCAACGCACCATCGAGTTGCAGCAGGGGTTCGCCACCGGTGAACACTACCAGCGGCCGGGCACGACGAGCGGCGTGAGCGGGCCAGCACGCGGCGATCGCAGCCGCCAGCGCTGCGGCACCCGCGAAGCGCCCACCACCGGGGCCGTCGGTGCCGATGAAATCGGTGTCACAGAAACGGCACGCCGCTGCGGTGCGGTCCTGCTCGCGTCCCGACCACAGGTTGCAGCCTGCAAAACGGCAGAACACGGCGGCGCGTCCGCT
>DAOLKH010000224.1:0-4018 GCA_035331685.1 Pseudomonadales bacterium | reverse complement strand
ATCCGCGCAACGGCGGTATCCGACAGCGGCCATCGCGTGGGTGCTGTTCATCGCGCTGCTGCCATACGCCGCACTGCCGGTGTTCCTGTTGTTCGGATCGCGCAAGCTGGCACGACCGCGCCTGGCGCCGGAGCAGCGCACGACGACGGGCGCAAAGAACCACTCGTGGGTGCTGCAGACGATCCACGCCCTCGGCCAGCCTGCCCCGGCGACGTATCGCGCGCTGCAGATCCATGCCGACGGACGCGAGGCACTCGACGCGTTGTGGCGCACAATCGACGGTGCGTGCCATTCGATCGACGTCTGCACATTCATTCTCGGCCCCGACCGCATCGGTCATGAGGTGATGCAGCGACTCGGCGCCAGGGCACGCGAGGGCGTTCGTGTGCGGCTGCTGCTGGACGGCATGGGCAGCCTGATGGCTGGCCGCCCGAAGCTCGACAGCCTGCAGGCCGCCGGCGTACAGATCAGCCTCTTCGTTCCGCCACTGCGTTCGTCGTTGAAGGGGCGGATGAACCTGCGCAATCACCGCAAGGTGGTCGTCGTCGACGCCGGACACGAATGCCGCCGATTGTGGAGCGGCGGGCGCAATCTGGCATCCGAGTACTTCAGCGGCGATGCGGACAAGGCGGCCTGGCACGACCTGAGTTATGACCTTGCCGGGGCGCTGGTGCTGCAGGCTGCCGCGATTTTCGAGCGTGACTGGGCTTTCTCGATCAGCGGACACCCGGTCGCACCGCCGTTGCAGGAACCACTCACGGAGGCAGCGACCGGTCAGGGCGCACACGGCGCGCAGCTCATCGCGTCCGGGCCGGATCAGATCGACGACACCGTATATGCGCTGCTGCTCAGCGCGATATACCAGGCACACCGTCGCATCGTCATCGTCACACCCTATTTCGTTCCGGACTCCGCCTTGCAGATGGCGCTCGGTCTTGCCGCGCGGCGCGGGGTCGAGGTCGACGTGCTGCTGCCGGCAAGGTCGAACCATGGGCTGTCGGATCTCGCGCGCGGTCGCGCACTGCGTGCGCTCGACGAGGCCGGCGCGCGCATCTGGCTCGCACCGCAGATGCTGCACGCCAAGCTGGTGCTGATCGACCAGCAGCTCGCTCTGGCCGGTTCGGCCAATTTCGACAGCCGCAGCCTCTTCCTCAACTACGAGGCGATGATGGCATTCCATGAAGCCAGCGACGTCGGTCGTTTCACGGCCTGGTTCGAACACGAGCGTCGCAGTGCGACTCGATACATCGCTCGACCGCCAGGCATCGCTCGTGACCTGCTCGAGGGCATGGTCCTGTGGATAGGATTTCAGCTCTGATTCCGGTCTCACACCCTGGGGGACGCAAGCAGCGCTGCGGTACCGCCGTCGACCGGCACCATGACGCCGTTGATGTAATCGGAATAGTCGCTCACCAGGAACGCCGCCGCGCGGGCAATGACCTCGGCCCTGCCGAGCCGGCCCGAGGGAATCTGCGCGAAGTAGTCCGCGTCGCCGCCGGGAAGCGTGTCGAGCCACTGCCGAAGCCCGATGGTGTCCATCGAGCCGGGCGAGATGACGTTGGCGCGGATCCCGTACTGACCGAACTCGACCGCGATGCTGCGGGTCATGGAGATCATGCCGGCCTTTGCCGCGCCGTAGGCAGCAAGCCCCGGCACCGCACCCAGCCCGGCTCCCGACGTGGTCGACAGGATCACGCCCGAGCGCTGCTTCACCATGACCGGCAGCGCGGCGTGGATGCCGTAGTACATCGAGAACAGGTTGAGCGCGACCGTGTTGCGGAAATCTGCGGGCGACACCTCGAGCGTCGATCTGGGCTGCGCACCGCCGGCGTTGTTGAACAGGATATCCAGCCTTCCGTAGGTGGCGATCGCAGTCTCGATCAATGCGTCGACCTGCTTCTCGTCGGTCACATCGGTGCGCTGCGCGATGGCATCACCGCCGGCGGCGCGAATATCGCGCACCGTTGCCTCCACCGCCGCGAGGTCGATATCGCTGGCAACCACCTTCGCACCGAGGCGCGCGAACTCCAGCGCACTGGCTCGCCCGATGCCGTTGCCCGCAGCGGTGATCACACTCACCTTGTCGTTCAGGTCGATCGTCATGGCCTGCTCTCCTTCGTTCCGGTATCAGACGGCCTGCGGCTTGCGCGCCAGCAGGGTCGCGAACTGCAGCCGCGCACCGTTATGCATGGTACCAACGTCTTCGTTGTATTCGAGCAGTTCCCAGCCCGCATAGGCCGCACTCAACTCTCCCGGGCCGAGGGTGAACGGAAAGTTCATCGGGCAGGGGTGGGCGTCGGTATCCATCGCCGCGACGATCAGGTTGCAGCCTCCGGGGCGCGTGCAGTGCTGCATGTCGGCGATCACGGCGTCGACGCGTGCGGGGTCAAGAAACATCAGCGTCACGGTGCAGGCGATGAAATCGTAGACATCGCCCAGGTTCGCCTGGTTGAGGTCGTGGCGACGGGCGTCGATAGTGGTGATGCCTTCCTGCCCGATGATCGACTGCAGCATGCCGATGGCGTTCGGATTGATGTCGACGGCGGTCACATCGAAACCAAGCCGACTCAGATACAGGGCATTGCGCCCTCCACCGCAACCCATGTCGAGCACCTTGCCGGGTTCGACGACCCCACACGCCCGCACCACTTCGCTGTGCGGCGGGTTCAGCCCGTATCGGGCATTCAGATCCTGCGGTTCCGGTGTCACTGCGCTCATGTTCATCCCTTCTGCAAGATACGGAAAACTCACGCGCCGAGGACGCGGTTCTTGCCGGCTCGTTTCGCGAGATACATCGCCTGGTCAGCGCGCTTGATCGCGTTTTCGGCGCTTTCGCCTTGCTCGAACTGTGCCACACCCGCACTGAACGTGATCAGGATCTGCTCGCCACCGGCCAGGAAATAGCGTCGCGTGAGCGCTCGCTGCAGGCGCTGCATCGCCTCGATACCGTTTGCCAGCACAGTGTCCGGCATCAGGATCACGAACTCCTCGCCACCGTAGCGTGCCAGTGTGTCCTGCGCACGCATGCACTCCTTGGTCACGTTCACGAGATGTCGCAGCGCCGCATCACCGGCCTCGTGCCCCTTGCCATCGTTCAGTTTCTTGAAGTTGTCGATGTCCAGCAGTGCAACGCACAGCGGCGCCTCCTTGCGATGCACGACGGCAAGCTCACGCTGCATGGCCTCGTCCAGACCCTTGCGATTGAGCACGCCCGTAAGCGTGTCGTGGCGTGCCTGATCCGCTGCCGCGTTCAATTCCGCGTGCAGCTTCACGACTTCGGCCTCGGAAGTCTGCACCTTTCCGCGCATCTCGCGCAGTTCGTCACGCGTGGACTCCATCTCGGATGCAATCGACCGTGTCGCCGCGATCACGTTCTGCAGCACGGGTGCAATCTCGTCGATGCTTCTTGCCTGCTCGAGCAGACGTGCGCTGTGCTCGATGCTGTCACGGTACGAGCTGGTGGAATCGGTCATCTGTGCCAGGCGCTCGACGAAGGTTGCGAGCATATGACGCATCTGGTCCTGCGCCTGCAGCGTGCGCTCCTTGGCGTCGATCTGCTTGTGCATGACGTCGGTCAGGCGGCGCTCCAGGTCATCCAGCCGTCGCAGAGTCAACGGCGGTTCGGCCGCAGCAGCCAGCGCATCGAGCTGACGCTTCAGCCAGTCGTCGTCCATGCTGATCTCACCGACATTCTGGATGACCAGGTGCAGCAGCTTCAGCAGGACCGCACGAATTTCGGCCTGGTCCTCGGCAGCGAACGCAAGACGGTGACAGAACTCCGCCAACGGCGACTTGAGCTGCGCGAGTTCGACGCCGGGATCACGCAAGTGCCTGATCACGGCGTCTGCGAGCTGGGAAAAGCGCGAATCATCATCCCCCAGCGCCGGCAGGCTGCTCTCCACCAGCCGAGCAACCTGCTCGCGCAGCTCCGCCGTCGGGTTCGCGCGATGGTTCGGCGTATCGACCCTGGGTTCCTCGCGTATCGCGTAGCCCGCGAGAACACGCTGCAACTCCTCCC
>DAOLKH010000223.1:0-4043 GCA_035331685.1 Pseudomonadales bacterium | reverse complement strand
GTTGACCCCGAGCCGGCTGGGGCGCGGGCAAGACCATTTGCGGCGTTGCCGCAGCAGGGAATTTCAATGACCGAGAGTTTTGCGCAGCTTTTCGAAGAGAGCCTGAAGACCGTCGAGATGGATGTCGGTTCGATCATCACCGGCGTCGTGATGGATATCGACAACGAATGGGTCACCGTGCACGCGGGACTCAAGTCCGAGGGAGTGATACCGCGTAGCCAGTTCCTCGACGAGAACGGCGAGTTCCATCTCGAGATCGGCGACGAAGTATACGTCGCACTCGAGGCGATCGAGGACGGTTATGGCGAGACACGGCTGTCCCGCGAGAAGGCGCGCCGTGCCGAGACCTGGAAGAACCTCGAGTCCGCGTTCGAAAACAGCGAAGTCGTGCGTGGCATGATCAACGGCAAGGTCAAGGGCGGCTTCACCGTCGATGTGCAGGGCATCCGTGCGTTCCTGCCCGGTTCGCTGGTCGATGTACGTCCGGTGCGCGACACCGTGCACCTCGAGAATCAGCCGCTCGAGTTCAAGGTCATCAAGCTGGACCAGAAGCGCAACAATATCGTGGTCTCGCGCCGGGCCGTTCTCGAGCAGGCCAACAGCGCCGAGCGTGAGGCTCTGCTGGCGAACCTGCAGGAAGGTGCAACGCTCAAGGGCGTGGTCAAGAACCTCACCGACTACGGCGCCTTTGTCGATCTGGGCGGCGTGGACGGACTGCTGCACATCACGGACATGGCGTGGCGTCGCATCAAGCACCCGAGCGAGGTCGTGAAGGTCGGCGACGAGATCGACGTCAAGGTGCTGAAGTTCGACCGCGAGACGAACCGTGTCTCGCTCGGGTTGAAGCAGCTCGGCGCGGACCCGTGGGTCAGCATCAAGTCGCGTTACCCCGAAAACACGCGGGTCAAGGCCCGCGTGACGAACCTGACCGACTACGGCTGTTTCGCCGAACTCGAGCAGGGTGTCGAGGGTCTGGTACACGTCTCCGAGATGGACTGGACCAACAAGAACATCCATCCGTCCAAGGTCGTGCAGGTCGGCGACGAGGTCGATGTGATGATTCTCGATATCGACGAGGAGCGTCGTCGTATCTCGCTCGGCATGAAGCAGTGCACCGAGAACCCGTGGGACGTGTTCGCGGCGGCGCATGCCAAGGGTGAACGGATCAGCGGCAAGATCAAGTCGATCACCGACTTCGGACTCTTCATTGGGCTGGAAGGCAATATCGACGGCCTGGTGCACCTGTCGGACATTTCGTGGCACGAGACCGGCGAGGAAGCCGTGCGTGCGTACAAGAAGGGCGACGACGTCAGCACGGTGATCCTGTCGATCGACCCGGAGCGCGAGCGCATTTCACTCGGCATCAAGCAGCTCGAAGGCGATCCGTTCAACAACTTCGTTGCTGTCAACGACAAGGGTTCGATCGTCACTGGCAAGATCGTCGAGCTCGACGCGAAGTCGGCAGTGGTGCAGTTGGCCGATGACGTGCAGGGGATCCTGAAGGCGTCGGAAATCAGCCGCGATCGTATCGAGGACGCGCGCAACGTGCTGAACATGGGCGACAGCGTCGAGGCCAAGATCATCAATGTCGATCGCAAGAGCCGCGTGATCGGGCTGTCGATCAAGGCCAAGGACGTTCAGGACGAGAAGGATGCGATCAAGGCGTTGCGGGAGGAGGCTGATGCAGCCGCACCGACCACGATCGGCGATCTGATCAAGGCGCAGATGGATCGTCGCTGACACGTCAGAACGGCGGGGTCCGCTTGCGGGCTCCGCCGTCACCGCGTGCATTGGTGCCGGTTGCAACGAATGCCCGTATTAGACGTGCCCGCAATCCTCGACTATCATGCTTGGCACCGTATGTTTTTCAAATAAAAACAGCGAGTTGCACATGACCAAATCGGAGTTGATCGAGCGCATCGCTGCACAGCAGCAACAGTTGTCACCGAAGGACGTGGAACTCGCGGTCAAGATGATCATCGAGTACATGGCCTCGAGTCTTGCACAGGGTGAACGTATCGAGGTGCGCGGTTTCGGCAGTTTCTCGCTGCACTACCGTGAGCCACGACGGGGCCGCAATCCGAAGACTGGCGATGCGGTCGAACTGATGGGCAAGTACGTTCCCTACTTCAAACCCGGCAAGGAGATGCGCGAGCGCGTGAACCCCGATATGGATCCGGCAAGCAGCGGCTGATTACAGTGATCCGCACCCGTCTGCTGCGCCTGTTGCTGCTGTTGTCCGTACTGGTGACCGGTTTCTGGGCGTTCCTTTTTTCGCTGGCCAACAATGAGGTGGTGGCGCTGGATCTGGTGCTGCTGCGCCTGCCGGAGGCTGCTCTGTCGGTGTGGATCGTCGCAGCTTTCATCGCCGGGGGGCTGTGCGGCCTTGTCGCTGGCAGTGTCGCGATCTGGCGTGCGCGCCGTGCGTTGACACGTTCGCGCAGCGCAGACGCATGAGTCTCGCGGGTAGCACGATCGCAGGGTTCGGGTCGCGCGTGATCGTTGCGCTCGATTTTCCCCGCGCAGCTCCAGCGCTGGCGCTGGCCGATCGTCTGGATCCGCAGCAGTGTCGGCTGAAAATCGGCAAGGAGCTGTTCACTGCCGAAGGCCCCGAGCCGGTGCGCGCGCTGGTGGCACGCGGCTTTGACGTGTTTCTTGATCTCAAATTTCACGACATACCCAACACAGTCGCCGGTGCGGTGCGTGCTGCTGCGGACCTTGGCGTCTGGATGGTGAACGTGCACGCGAGTGGTGGGCGCCGCATGATGAGTGCGGCGCGTGAGTCACTGCTCGGCACGACGCAGCGGCGCCCTTTGTTGATCGCGGTAACGGTGCTTACCAGCATGGAAGCTGCGGAGCTGAACGAAACTGGTGTCAGCGACAGTGTGGATGCGCAGGTGTTGCGACTGGCGGGACTGGCGCTCGAATGCGGCCTGGACGGGGTCGTCTGTTCCGCCCGCGAGGCATCGATGCTGCGTGAGCGATTGGGGTCGCGGCCGGTGCTGGTCACGCCGGGAATACGGCCCGCACGTGCGCCGGCGGACGACCAGCGGCGCACGCTGACGCCGGCACAGGCAATTGCCGCGGGTGCGGACTATCTGGTCATCGGCAGACCTGTCACTGCCGCCACGGATCCGCTGGCGGCATTGACGGAAATCGGCTCCGATATCTCGTACAGCCCTGGCTGAATCCGCTTGCTAGCGTATGCCCACGGTGCAATGGATGCACCGTGCATGGACGAATGTATCAAGGAGGATTTCCATGAAACTCGCAGACGTTCTCAAGGCAGCGGTGTTCGGACTGTCGCTGCTCACGCTTCCGGTTGCGCACGTTGCGGCTGAGCAGTCCAGGGTTGCTGCACCCGTGCAGCAGGCCGCACAACGCGTCAATATCAACACGGCCGATGCATCAACGCTCGCAAGCGCGTTGAACGGAGTGGGGATCAAGAAGGCAGAGGCGATCGTCGCGTATCGTGATCAGCATGGACCGTTCAAGTCGGTGGACGAGCTGATCAATGTGAAAGGAATCGGTGAGAAGATACTGGAGCAACTGCGCCCGCAGGTATCGCTTTGAAAGATCCGTAAACGCCAACCACGGGCGCCGCAGGGCGCCCGTTCTCCTGTTATTCTCCGCTCGAACACCATCGAGCATCGTTCACCCCGCAGCCAGGTGCATCGTGCAGGGATTGGGTGCAGGCTATGCTGTGCGCAGGCTATGCTTGCGCAAGCGTGTTTGCAGGCCGTGAGTGCAGTACGATTGCACAGGAATCGCCGATACAGAAAAGGAAAACAAAGATGCGCTATGTGGACGTATTCAATGGTGATGCCGATGGCATCTGCGCACTGATGCAATTGCATCTTGCCGCGCCGCGTGAGAGTGAACTGGTCACGGGAGTGAAGCGCGACATCGATCTGTTGCGCCGTGTTTCGGCCGGACATGGCGACCGGGTCACGGTGCTGGACGTGGCGATGGAAAAGAACCGGGCCGACCTCGACCGGCTGCTCGCTGCGGGGGCGACGGTGTTCTACGTCGATCATCACATC
>DAOLKH010000222.1:0-4044 GCA_035331685.1 Pseudomonadales bacterium | reverse complement strand
AGCAGCACGCCGCGCCCGCCGCTGCGGGCATCGACCAGCCTCTGCATGCCGCGCACCTCGAGCCTGCGGCGTACGCGTTCGGTCGGTACCCACCAGGCGATCGCGGTGTCGAACAGCCCCTCGGCGGAAGCGCGGAAATTGTCGCGCAGCAACCTGGCGCGTGCGCTCTCGTCGAGTTCCGGAAAACAAAGCGCCAGATTGGTTGCGACGATGCGCCGGCGGCTGGGCGTGAACCAGCGCAGCAGCGTGCCGAGCGCGCCGGCCGCGAGGCGGCGCAGCCGGTACGGTGAGTGGGCGATCAGCCACAGCGGTACCAGTGCCAGCCAGATCGGCCAGTAACGCGGGTGCAATGGATGCGGGTAACGGCGCCTGCTCATGCTGGTCCTTCGATGCTGAGCCGCGATTATAGGGGGGCGCGAGGGGCGCTGTGCTACCATCGCCAGCCTCGAGCGGAGGCTGCGATTCACGATGCGGGTGCTGGTGACCGGTGCGAACGGACAGGTAGGCTGGGAATTGCTGCGCTGCGTGCCGCCCGGTGTCGAGTGTGATGCGATCGACCGCAGCGTGATCGACCTGGCCGGCACCGGGGTCGAGTCGCAAGTGCGGGCACGTCACCCCGAAGTGATCATCCACGCGGCGGCTTACACCGCGGTCGATCGTGCCGAGAGCGAACCCGAACTCGCTGCGCGAATCAACGGCGATGCCGCTGGTGCGATTGCACGTGCGGCGCGTGAGCTCGGTGCACGTCTGGTGCATGTGTCGACGGATTTCGTGTTCGATGGCAATGCGGCGCGTCCCTATCCGCCCTCGGCGGCACCCGCGCCGACCGGTGTCTACGGCGCGAGCAAGCTTTGCGGCGAACGCCGTGTGCTCGAGGAAAGCGCAGGCGGTGCCGTGATCGTGCGTACCGCATGGGTGTACTCCGCGCACGGCAACAACTTCGTGAAGACGATGCTGCGCCTGATGCGCGAACGCGAACGTGTGGGCGTGGTTGCCGATCAGGTGGGAACGCCGACCTGGGCCAGGCTGCTCGCCGCAGCGCTGTGGGAAGTGGCGCTGTCACCTGCGAACGGCGGCGACATCCTGCACTGGACCGATCTCGGTGTTGCGAGCTGGTACGACTTCGCGGTCGCGATCCACGAAGAGGCCCTGGCGCGCGGACTGCTGGCGCGCCCGGTCGCAGTGGAGCCGATCCGTACCGAAGACTATCCGACGCCGGCGAGCCGCCCTGCCTACAGTGTGCTCGACAAGACAGCGACGCTGGCAGCACTTGCAGCGCCGCGCATGCACTGGCGCGCGGCACTGCGCGCGATGCTGGACGACCCGGCCTTCAGGACTGGAACCTCATGACACGCAGACTACTGGTCACCGGCGCGGCCGGTTTCATCGGCGCCAACTTCTGCCATTACTGGCATGCACGGCACCCTGAGGATCGTGTCGTCGCCTACGATGCGCTGACCTACGCAGGCAATCGCGCCAATCTGCGCGCGCTGGAGACCTCGCCGCGTTTTCGTTTCGTGCACGCCGATATCGGCGACACGCCGCGCGTTGCCGCGCTGCTGCGCGAGGAGTCGCTCGACACCATCGTGCATTTTGCCGCTGAAAGCCACGTGGATCGTTCGATCGACGGACCGGATGCGTTCATCGCGACCAACGTGGTGGGCACGCACAGCTTGCTGAAGGCGGCACGTGAAGTCTGGCTCGGCGGTGCGGCGCCGTTGGCACACCGTTTCCATCATGTGTCGACCGACGAGGTGTTCGGCTCGCTTGGTGCCGACGATCCCGCGTTCACCGAGACGCTTGCGTATGCGCCGAACTCGCCGTATTCGGCCAGCAAGGCAGCCTCCGATCATCTGGTGCGTGCGTACCTGCACACCTACGGGCTGCAGGTCACGACCAGCAACTGTTCGAACAATTACGGACCCTGGCATTTCCCTGAAAAGCTGATTCCACTGTGCATCGTGAACCTGCTGCAGGGGCGCGAATTGCCGGTATACGGCGATGGTCGCAATGTGCGCGACTGGCTCTACGTCGAGGACCACTGCCGCGGCATCGAGCGCGTGCTGGCCGAGGGCGTGGTCGGGGAGACCTACAACATCGGCGGCAACAACGAGTGGACGAACATCGACATCGTGAACCTGCTGTGCGATCTGGTGGATGAGTTCTTCGCTGCCGATGCCACGCTGGCCGTGCGCTTCCCCGCTGCCGCGCCGGCGCGCGGTGCGACCAGCCGTTCGCTGATCAGTTTCGTGCGTGATCGACCCGGCCACGACCGCCGCTACGCGATCGACGCCGGCAAGATCACGCGCGAACTCGGTTATGTGCCGCTCGAGAGCTTCGAAAGCGGTATCCGCAGGACGCTCGTGTGGTACCTCGACAACGAGGCGTGGTGGCAGGCGATCCTCGACGGCAGTTACCGGAGCTGATGCCACGACGGTTGGAGTCGGGTTGAAACCCGCCCCACGCAGGTCGGCATTCATGCCGACGGAATTGCCGCCACGCCCGTCGGGTTGAAACCCGCCCCACGCAGGTCGGCATTCATGCCGACGGAATTGCCGCCACGCCCGTCGGGTTGAAACCCGCCCCACGCAGGTCGGCATTCATGCCGACGGAATTGCCGTCACGCCCGTCGGGTTGAAACCCGCCCCACGTAGGTCGGCATTCATGCCGACAGGGACGTCGGGACCGCCTGGCTCAGAGCCGCGGCGCCTGATCGAGCGTCAGCCCCGCGGCGTCCTTCGCCGACAGCGTCGGTGCCGCACCGTCCGGCAGCGGCCACGCGATGCCTATCTGCGGGTCGTCCCAGCGCAGCGATACTTCGTGCGCGGGGTCGTAGTAATCGCTGCACTTGTAGATGAATTCCGCCGATTCCGATGTGACATAGAAACCGTGCGCGAAGCCCGGCGGAATCCACAGCATGCGACGGTTTGCCGCCGACAGGAGCATGCCCGTCCAGCGTCCGAAGTGCGGCGAGTCGTGGCGCATGTCGACGGCGACGTCGAACACCTCGCCGGCGATCACGCGTACCAGTTTTCCCTGCACATGCTCGGTCTGGTAGTGCAGGCCGCGCAGGATGCCGCGTGCCGACAGGCTGTGATTGTCCTGCACGAACTCGACGTCGAGCCCGCGACGGGCAAATTCGCGCCGGTTCCAGCTTTCGAAAAAGAAGCCGCGCTGATCGCCGAACACGCGTGGTTCGAGCAGCAGCACTTCCGGCAGGTCGGTGGCGAGGATCTGCATCAGGCGGGGCTCCCTTCGCGTGCAATGCGTTCGAGGTACAGGCCGTAGCCGCTCTTGCGCAGCGGATGCGCGAGTTCCAGCAACTGCTCGCGGTCGATGAAGCCCATCCGGTAGGCGATTTCCTCCGGACAGCAGATCTTCAGACCCTGGCGTTCCTCGACGACGCGGATGAAGTTCGATGCGTCGAGCAGCGAATTGTGCGTTCCGGTGTCGAGCCACGCGGCACCACGGGTCAGCGTCTCCACGCGCAGCAGCCCGCGGCTCAGATAGACCCGGTTCACGTCGGTGATTTCGAGCTCGCCGCGCGCCGATGGACGGATCGACTTCGCGACTTCGATCACGTCGTTGTCGTAGAAATAAAGCCCGGTCACCGCGTAGTGCGACTTCGGCTGCAGCGGCTTTTCCTCGATATCGATCGCGCGGTTGTCGGCGTCGAAAGTGACCACGCCGTAGCGCTCCGGATCCTGTACGTAGTACGCAAACACCGTGGCACCGCTGTTCTGCTGTGCGGCAACCTGCAGTTTGCGACTGAGTCCGCCGCCGTAAAAGATGTTGTCCCCGAGCACCAGGCACACCGGACGCCCGGCGATGAATGTCTCGCCGATCAGGAATGCCTGTGCCAGGCCACCGGGTTCGGGCTGTACCGCGTAGCGGATCGAGATGCCCCACTGCGAGCCGTCGCCGAGCAGCTTGGCGAACGCTGTGCTGTCGTGCGGCGTGGTGATCACGAGCACGTCGCGTATTCCGGCCAGCATCAGCGTTGCCAGCGGATAGTAGATCATCGGCTTGTCGTAGACCGGCATC
>DAOLKH010000221.1:825-4062 GCA_035331685.1 Pseudomonadales bacterium | reverse complement strand
TCGATGAGCTGGCGCTCGAGTGGACGGCGCGAGCGTCGAATAAATCAGTTTTTCCTTAGCCTTTTTTCTGACCAGCCGCCTTGCATGGCATCCAGCCGCGCAGCCTCACGGGCCCGTTGTCGATCGGCAAACCAAACCTGCGCCTCGTTGCTGAAAGTATCCGGCATGCCCTTTTTGGCCATGCTGGCGACCAGCGAGGCCAGGCTGGTTTTGGCCAGCTCGGCGCGCATGGCTTTTTCCGCCCTGAGCATGACCGCGTGAATTCCACAGACCCCGCTGCATGCCCATTCCGGTTGTCTGTCTTCGAACAGCGCACAATCGCCACGAATTTCCTTGCAATCGAATAACGGATTGTCGCCTTCAATGGCATCCGTCACCTCCAGCACGCTGATCTTCTCCGGGCTGCGCGACAGCCGGTAGCCGCCGCGGATACCCTCGCTGGACGTGACAATGCCAGCCTTTTGCAAACGGGAAAAAATTTTTGCCACATAGCTGGGCGAAATCCCCTGGATGTCGGCAAGGTCGCGGCTGCTGGGCTGCTGGTCGCCGGATTCGGCCAGCCAAAGCAAGCAGTGCAATGCGTATTCCACGCCAGTTCCGATATGCGCCATCGTTTATCCATTCTCTCAATCCATAACTCGGACTTTAGTGAGCCGAATTAAGAGTGTCAACTCCGGCCTTGCATGGCGCACCTCCGATCGTTACCATCGGCCGCTTTTCCGGGGGCAGCACGCGCTGCCTCTTTGCTTTTTGGCATCCCTTGAACGGGAGGTGCTCATGGACCCGAAATCGATCATGCCCACCTACAAGCGGCTCGATGTCGAGTTCACGCACGGCGAAGGCGTGTGGCTCTACGATACCGGCGGCCGCCGGTATCTGGATGCGCTCGCCGGCATCGCGGTTTGCGGCCTGGGGCACGCACACCCGGCAGTGACGCGCGCCATCCAGGCACAGGCCGCGCAACTGCTGCACACATCGAACGTCTACGGCATCACCCGCCAGCGCGAACTGGCCGAACGACTCGCCGCGCTGAGCGGAATGGACAATGTGTTCTTCGGCAACTCCGGCGCCGAGGCCAACGAGTGTGCGATCAAGATCGCGCGCATGTACGGCCACGGTCGTGGAGTCGACAGACCGTCGATCGTGGTGATGGAAAACTCGTTCCACGGACGCACGCTGGCCACGCTGTCGGCGACCGGCAGTCGCAAGGTGCAGGCCGGCTTCGAACCGCTGGTCAGCGGATTCGTGCGTGCACGCTACGGCGACCTCGACGAACTGCAGAACATCGCACGCAACAACACCAGCATCGTCGCGGTGCTGCTCGAACCGATCCAGGGCGAGTCCGGCGTGCGCGTCGCGCCAGCGGGCTACCTGGAGGGCGTGCGCGAACTGTGCGATCGCAATGGCTGGCTGATGATGCTCGACGAGGTGCAGACCGGCAACGGACGCACCGGTCGTCTGTTTGCATTCCAGCACACGTCCGTGATGCCCGACGTGCTGACCACCGCGAAAGGACTGGGCAACGGGGTACCCATAGGCGCCTGCCTTGCACACGGCGCCGCCGCCGGCGTATTCCACGCCGGCAACCACGGCTCCACCTTCGGCGGGAACCCGCTCGCGTGTGCGACGGCACTCAGCGTGCTCGACACGATCGTTGCCGATGATCTGTGCGCCAACGCCGAACGCATGGGCACACGCCTGATGGATGGCCTGCGCACGCGGCTCGCGGGGCTGCAGAGCGTCGTCGAGGTGCGCGGTCGCGGGCTGATGGTGGGTATCGAACTGCGCGAACCCTGCACCGAGCTGATGTCGGCGGCACTGGCTCGCGGACTGCTGATCAACGTCACCGCCGACAGCGTGATCCGCCTGCTCCCGCCGCTGATCATCGGCGCAGCGGAAATCGACCAGATCGTCGCTACACTGGGCGAACTGATCGAGGCGCGCGAGCACGCCTGCGCCAACCCGGGCTAGCAATTCACCCTCCCGGAGACATCCGTCATGCGGGCACGGCACTTCCTGACGCTCCTCGACCTGAGTCCTGCCGAACTCGAGTCCGTGATCCGGCGTGCCGGCGCGATGAAGGCCGATCCGCGCGGCGCCGGCACCGGCACCATCGGCGATGACCGCGTGATGGGCATGATCTTCGAGAAGTCATCGACCCGCACCCGCGTTTCCTTCGAGGCCGGCATGGCACAGATGGGGGGACACGCGCTGTTCCTGTCGCCACGCGATACCCAGCTCGGGCGTGGCGAGCCGCTCGAGGACACCGCGCGCGTGCTGTCCTCGATGGTCGACATCGTGATGATCCGCACCTTTGCACACACCGTCGTCGAGCGCTTTGCCGCCTGTTCGCGCGTGCCGGTGATCAACGGACTGACCGACGACTTCCACCCCTGCCAGTTGCTGGCCGACGTGCAGACCTTCGTCGAACACCGAGGCAGCATCCGTGGCCGGCAGGTGGCGTGGATCGGCGACGGCAACAACATGTGTCAGTCGTACATCAACGCCGCACGCCAGTTCGACTTCGAGTTGCGCATCGCCTGCCCGGAAGGATACGAACCGCGCGAGGATCTGCTGCGTGCCAACGCCGGTCGCGTCAGCGTGGTGCGCGACCCACTCGATGCCGCGCGTGGTGCGCACCTGCTCGCCACCGACGTATGGGCCTCGATGGGGCAGGAAGCGGAGCAGGAGCGACGCGCCCGCGCGTTCGCCGGCTACCGGCTCGAACGGCGGCTGCTGGACGTGGCAGCATCCGATGCGATCTACCTGCACTGCCTGCCGGCACACCGCGGCGAGGAAATCAGCGCCGAACTGATGGATGCTCCCGATACGGTGATCTGGGACGAGGCGGAAAACCGCCTGCACGCACAGAAGGCGCTGGTCGAATTCCTGTTGACCGCGTGACCGTAGGTCGGGTTTCAACCCGACGGGTGTCCGCGAGGATCGGCACCAGACCGTCGGCATGAATGCCGACCTACGGGGAGCGCGAACACCACGCGGAACACGTCGCCGTAGGTCGGGTTTCAACCCGACGGGTGCCCGCGAGGATCGGCACCAGACCGTCGGCATGAATGCCGACCTACGGGGCTCCAGCCTGTCGGCATGAATGCCGACCTACGGGGAGCGCGAACACCACGCGGAACACGTGACCGTAGGTCGGGTTTCAACCCGACGGGTGTCCACGAGGATCGGCACCAGACCGTCGGCATGAATGCCGACCTACGGGGCTCCAGCCTG
>DAOLKH010000221.1:0-725 GCA_035331685.1 Pseudomonadales bacterium | reverse complement strand
TCGGCATGAATGCCGACCTACGGGGGCGCGAACACCACGCGGAACACGTCGTCATAGCGCTTTGCGTAGTGCACCTCCAACCCCTCGCGCAGGTATGCGGGCAGCTCCGCGAAATCCTTGCGATTCGCCTCCGGCAGCACCAGTTCGCCGATGCCGACGCGCCGGGCCGCGATCACCTTCTCGCGAATGCCGCCAACCGCCAGCACCTGCCCGGTCAGCGCGAGTTCCCCGGTCATCGCCAGCGCGCGGGTCGGGGCCTTGCCGCGTGCCAGCGAGATCAACGCCGTCGCCATCGTGACGCCGGCGCTCGGTCCGTCCTTCGGCGTCGCCCCCTCGGGCACGTGCAGGTGCACGAAGGATTCATCGAAAAACTGCGGATCGGCGCCGTATTGGGTCAGGTGCGACATCGCGTAGCTGTAGGCGATCTCGGCCGACTCACGCATCACCTCGCCGAGCTTGCCGGTGAGCTTGAAGCCGCGCGTCAGCGTATGCACCCGCGTTGCCTCTACCGGCAGCGTCGCACCACCGAGCGCGGTCCACGCCAGCCCGGTGACCACACCGACCCCACGCAACGGCTTCTCCTTCGTGAAGACCGGCGCACCGAGCATCTGTTCGACCTCGGCACGCCCGATGCGCAGTCGCGCCGCAGGGTCGTCGAGCAGCTTCACCACACTCTTGCGCACCAGTGCGGCCAGGCGCTTCTCGAGGTTGCGTGACCCGTGCGG
>DAOLKH010000220.1:0-4066 GCA_035331685.1 Pseudomonadales bacterium | reverse complement strand
CAAGGGCAACGACCAGGTGCGCTTCGAACTCGGTGCCTACGCGTTGATGCCCGGCGTGAAGGTGATCGCGCCGTGGCGTGAATGGGATCTGGGTTCGCGTGAAACCCTGCTTGCGTATTGCGAGAAGCACGGCATCCCGGTCGAAATGAAGCGGGGCAAAAAGTCCCCGTACTCGATGGACGCGAATCTGCTGCACATCTCTTACGAAGGTGGCGGACTCGAGGACCCGTGGTGGGAGCCCGAGGAAGACATGTGGCGCTGGTCGGTGGCGCCGGAGGCAGCACCCGAGCGACCCACTTACATCGAACTTGGTTTTCGTGGCGGCGACGTGGTCGCGGTCGATGGCGAGCCGATGAGCCCTGCGAACGTGATGATGCATCTGAACCGGGTTGCCGGCGCGAACGGCGTGGGGCGTCTGGACCTGGTCGAGAACCGCTACGTCGGCATGAAGTCGCGCGGCTGTTACGAGACTCCGGCAGGTACCGTGATCCTGAAGGCGCACCGTGCGATCGAGTCGCTGACCCTGGATCGCGAGGTCGCGCACCTGAAGGACGAGCTGATGCCGCGCTACGCGAAGCTGGTCTACAACGGCTACTGGTGGTCGCCGGAGCGGCACATGCTGCAGGCGGCGATCGATGAGTCGCAGCGTCACGTCAACGGCACGGTACGCCTCAAGCTCTACAAGGGTTCGGTGGCGGTGGTGGGGCGCAAGTCCGACGACAGCCTGTTCGACGCGACGATCGCGACCTTCGAGGACGATCGCGGTGCCTACGACCAGAAGGACGCCGAAGGGTTCATCCGCCTCAATGCGCTGCGCATGCGCATCGCGGCACGTGCGGGACGCAAACTCGGTTGATGGAACACGAAGCGCTGCAACGCGAGGTGGCGCGGCGGCGCACGTTCGCGATCATCTCGCACCCCGACGCAGGCAAGACGACGATCACCGAGAAGCTGCTGCTGTTCGGCAATGCGATCCAGGTCGCGGGCACGGTCAAGGCGCGCAAGAGCGCGCATCATGCGACCTCCGACTGGATGACGATGGAGCAGGAGCGTGGCATCTCGGTGACCTCCTCGGTCATGCAGTTCCCGTACCGCGAGCGGGTGGTTAACCTGCTCGACACACCCGGCCACGAGGATTTCTCGGAGGATACCTACCGCACGCTGACGGCGGTCGACTCGGTGCTGATGGTCATCGACGGCGCCAAGGGTGTGGAGGAGCGCACGATCAAGCTGATGGAGGTGTGCCGCCTGCGCGACACGCCGATCCTCGGCTTCGTGAACAAGATGGATCGCGAGACGCGCGATCCGGTCGATCTGCTCGACGAGATCGAGTCGGTGCTGGGGATCCGGGCCGCACCGGTGAACTGGCCGATTGGGGCTGGCAAGGGGTTTCGCGGCGTCTATGACCTGGTGACCGACACGATCCACGTCTACCAGCACGGGCAGGGACACCGGATTCCCGACGATGTGCGCGTGCAGGGGCTAGACAGCGCCGAGGCCACCGCATTGCTCGGCGATCTCGCCGACGAACTGCGCATGCAGATCGAACTGGTGCGCGGCGCGAGCCACGCCTTCGATCACGGCGAATACCTCGCGGGTCGGCTGGTGCCGGTGTTCTTCGGCACGGCACTTGGCAACTTCGGTGTGCGCGAGATGCTCGATCGTTTCATCGAATGGGCCCCGGCGCCGCAGGCGCATGTGACGGCGACGCGCCGGGTGGAGGCGAACGAACCGCGGTTCAGCGGCTTCGTGTTCAAGATCCAGGCGAACATGGACCCGCGTCATCGCGACCGCATCGCCTTCCTGCGCGTGTGTTCGGGTGCCTACGAGCGGGGCATGAAGATGCAGCACGTGCGCATCGGCAAGGAAGTGCGCGTGGCCGACGCCGTGACCTTCCTCGCCGGCGAGCGTTCGGCGACCGACGAGGCGGTTGCCGGCGACATCATCGGTCTGCACAACCACGGCACGATCCAGATCGGCGACACCTTCACCGAGGGAGAGGTGCTGAAGTTCACGGGAATTCCACACTTCGCGCCGGAACTGTTCCAGCGGGTCCGGCTGAAGGACCCGCTGAAGATGAAGCATCTGCAGAAGGGATTGCAGCAACTGTCCGAGGAAGGCTCGACGCAGGTGTTCATGCCGCTCAGGAACAACGACCTGATCGTCGGAGCGGTGGGCACGCTGCAGTTCGACGTGGTCGCGTTTCGCCTGCGCGACGAGTACAAGGTCGATTGCGTGTACGAGCCGGTCAACGTGTATACGGCGCGCTGGGTGGAGTGTGACGATCCGCGCAAGCTGGAGGATTTTCGCAACAAGGCGCACGACAACCTCGCGCTCGACGGTGGCGGCCATCTGACCTATCTGGCCCCGACGCGCGTGAACCTGAGCCTGACCGAGGAACGCTGGCCGGATATCCGTTTCCGGGCCACGCGCGAGCACTGAGCTACAGCAGCGCGACGATACGATCCTCGATCGACTCCGGCGTGTCCTTCGGTGCGAAACGCGCGAGCACCTTGCCGTCGCGATCGACGAGGAACTTCGTGAAATTCCACTTGATCGCTGCCGTTCCAAGCACGCCCGGCGCCTCTTTCTTGAGAAAGCGGTAGAGCGGATCCGCTGCGTCGCCGTTGACCTCGACCTTCGCGAACATCTGGAACTTCACGTCGTAGCGGGTCTGGCAGAACGACAGGATCTCGGCGTCGCTGTCCGGATCCTGCGCCGCGAACTGGTTGCAGGGAAAACCGAGCACGGCCAGGCCGCGCACTGCGTATTTCTCGTGCAGACGCTCGAGCCCCTCGAACTGCGGCGTGAAACCACACTTGCTGGCGGTGTTGACGATCAGCAGCACCTTGCCGCGGTAGTCCGCGAGTGAACGGGTCTCGCCGGTGGCGGTCCTGCAACTGAAGTCGTGGATGGAGGTCATGCGTGCGTGGCTCCGTGGTTCCTGGCGTGCTGCCGGTGGCGGCGCGGGCGTGGAGCGAAAGGAAGAGTGGTAGCGACGGGTGGGCTCGAACCACCGACCCCAGCATTATGAATGCTGTGCTCTAACCGACTGAGCTACGTCGCCACGGGCCGCGAATTGTCCGCACTGCCCGCAGGTGTGTCAATGGCGGCAGCATGCCGCCTCTTCAGGGCCGCAGCAGTGCCTGTGCTGCCGGGTTGCCGTCGAGCGGGCGATTGCTGCGCTTTGTGACGCGCCACTGGCGCGCAGAGTCCCTGGCCAGCTCCCAGCGATTGGCCGAAACCCGATACGCCTCGAAGCCTCCGTCGCGATGGCGCAGCACGCAACTGTGGCCGACCGCGACTGCCTGCTCGCCTTCGATGTGAATGTGCACCGGGCCGAGCAGGTGCGCGCAACCGTCCTGCATCAACTGTCTGTGCGTGGCGCCGTCGATCAGCGCGGCAATCGCCGCGTGGCCCTGGCTCGCGCCGAACCCGCCAACTTCGTAGACCCCATCGTCCTGCCACAAGCCCGCCACGCGGTCTGCGTCACCACAGTCGGCGAG
The DNA here is from genome assembly GCA_035331685.1 of Pseudomonadales bacterium. Classification (GTDB taxonomy): domain Bacteria; phylum Pseudomonadota; class Gammaproteobacteria; order Pseudomonadales; family UBA5518; genus UBA5518. Next base: position 560 of record DAOLKH010000220.1, on the reverse strand, counting down.
CGGGCCGTAGCTTGCGATCAGGTTGCGGATCGCCTCGTGGTCCTCGAGTTCGCCGAGCCGGGTTTCGAGTGCAGCCAGGCGGGAGGCGGTGTTGGCATCGTGGTCCATGGCTGCTTTACCCGTGATAGAGGGAACGTGCTGCTTCAGACGTTGAACCTGAAGTGGACCACGTCGCCGTCCTGCACCACGTAGTCCTTGCCTTCGAGGCGCCATTTTCCGGCGTCCTTGGCGCCCTGTTCGCCGCGACAGTGTATGAAGTCCTCGTAGGCGATCACCTCGGCACGGATGAAGCCCTTCTGGAAATCGGTGTGGATCACGCCGGCGGCCTCTGGTGCGCGGGCGCCGATGCGTACGGTCCAGGCACGCACTTCCTTCACGCCGGCGGTGAAGTAGGTGTGCAGGTTCAGCAGGCGGTAGCCGGTGCGGATCACGCGGTTCAGACCGGGTTCCTCGAAGCCGAGCGCGGTGAGGAATTCGGCGCGTTCGTCTTCCTCGAGTTCGGCGATCTCCGACTCGAGCTTGTTGCAGATAGGCACCACCATCGCGCCTTCGGCTGCCGC
>DAOLKH010000219.1:0-4076 GCA_035331685.1 Pseudomonadales bacterium | reverse complement strand
AACTCCGACGGTAATGGCGCGTCACATCGTGCCCCACCCCGATTGCGCACAGGTGCACCGGAGACCGGCTCTCGATGGCAGCGATCACCCGACGCAGATGACGCTCCAGATACGCCGCGCCGTTGGCGTCCCTGCTCGTCTCATCGGCCGGCTCGCCATCCGACACCACGATCAGGATGCGCCGGCGCTCGGGTCGCGCCAACAGACGCTGATGCGCCCAGAGCAAGGCTTCTCCATCGATGTTTTCCTTCAGCAGCGACGCATCGAGCATCAGTCCGAGACCGTCACGCGCCCGTCGCCAGCTCGTTTCAGCCGACTTGTACACGATGTGCAGCAGTTCGTTCAGCCGTCCCGGGTACGGTGGGCGGCCGGCCGCAATCCAGCGTTCACGCGCCTGCCCTCCCTTCCAGGCCGCAGTCGTGAAACCCAGAATCTCGCTGCGCACACCGCAGCGCTCCAGTGTGCGCGCAAGTATGTCGGCGCACACCGCTGCGGTCTCGATCGGCGTTCCCGCCATCGAGCCCGAATTGTCGATCAGCACCGACACCACCGTATCGCGGGTGTGCACATCACGCTGCTGCCGATACGACAGCGGAAAGGCGGGATCGGCCACCGCACGCGCCAACCGGCTGGTATCCAGCCCGCCTTCGTCGAGATCGCGTGTCCAGTCCTGCCTCTCGAGTGCGAGGAGGCCCCGGCGCAGACGATTTGCCAGCCGCGCGACCAGATGCGAATGTCGCACCACCAGCCCGTCGAGCCGGGCACGCAAGCGCGCGAGTTCCTCTGCCGGGCGCAACTCGAGCGCATCACGCACCACATCGTGTGTGGCATCGAAGACGCGATATCCGGCGGCATCGCTGCCGGCAATCATGGCGAAATCCGCACGACCATCCGACACACCACCCTGGTCGAGTTCGGTACGCACCCTGCGCGTCGGCGTACGCCGTTCAACCGATACCGTCGCCAGGCCCTGGTTGCCGGCAAACGGAACACTCGCACTCAGGCTCTCGCGCTGTGCCTCACTGGGAGCCAGATCCTCGGCCTGCAGCGCAGGGCTGTGCAGCGGCCGGCGTACGACCGGAACGATCGAGTCCCCTTCGATATGCCCCAATCCGGCGATCATGGCCACACAGGTCGCGGCGAACGCCGCCTGCCCATCGAGTTCGGCCACGAGTCGCTCACGCAGCCGGCAAGTCAGCGGCTCCAGAACTTCGGCCCACGCGGAGAGCACGCGCATTGCCGCAGGAGGCATTGTTTGCGGTGCAACGATTGCGCGCACATGAAACGCCAGGGCATCGAGCAGCGGTACCTCGCGGCGATGCTGGATCGTGTGATAACCGCGCTCCGTGCACTCCCGTTGCAGCAGCTCGCGCAGATTGTCTGCAACCCCCGGCATCACGCGCGCCCCAAGCGCCTGCACGCGCACTTCTTCCAGCGCAGCGAGCAGCGTGGCCACGACCTCATCGGCAGTCGGCGCCACATCGCCCCGATGGGGGTCGTGGTGGCGTGCGTGCAGCGCCTGCGCATCGACGCGACCGCGCAACACCCGGATTTCAGCTCTGCTCAACTCGTCGTCCGCGCGTGCACGCCCCACCTTGCGCGTGGCCGGTGCCGGCGACTCGAGCAGCTCCTCCCAGTCAAAGGCAGCAGCCCCGCGTGCGGCCAGCGCTCGCCCCGCCGCACTCAGCACGCGCTTGAGCACAACCGGGCGTGCAGCGGCGGACCGATACGCGTTCATTGCCGATTCGCCTCCGTTGCGACGACGGATTCCGCCAGCTCCTCGCCAAAACAGCGCTGGTAATACTCGGCGACGATGGGACGTTCGAGAAGGTCACACCGGTTCAGAAACGAGATCCGGAAAGCGAACGCCACGTTACCGAAAATCGCGGCATTCTGCGCCCACGTGATGACGGTGCGTGGCGACATCACCGTTGACAGGTCACCGCACACGAAGCCTTCGCGCGTCAGGTCGGCCACACGCACCATCGCATCCAGCGTCGCACGGCCTTGTTCGGTGTCGTAGGCAGGCACTCGCGCACGCAGGATTTCGACTTCGTGAGCTGCCGACAGGTAATTCAGATTGGTCACGATATTCCAGCGATCCATCTGACCCTGGTTCAGCGGCTGGGTGCCGTGGTAGAGCCCGGTGGGATCACCGAAGCCGAGTGTGTTCGCAGTCGCAAACAGGCGGAACGCCGGGTGCGGGACGATCACGCGGTTCTGGTCGAGCAGCGTGAAGTGCCCCTCGAGTTCGAGCACCCGCTGGATCACGAACATGACGTCCGGGCGCCCCGCATCGTATTCGTCGAACACCAGTGCGGTTGCGGTCTGGATCGCCCACGGCAGCAGTCCTTCGCGGAACTCCGTGACCTGACGCCCATCGCGCAGTACGATCGCATCGCGACCAATGAGATCGATACGACTGACATGACTATCGAGATTGATCCTCAGACAGGACCAGTTGAGTCGTGCTGCGACCTGCTCGATATGCGTGGTCTTGCCGGTACCGTGATAGCCCTGCACCAGTACGCGACGGTTGAACGCAAAGCCCGCCAGGATCGCAAGGGTAGTGTCGCGATCGAAGCGATACGCGGGGTCCAGCGCAGGCACGTGTTCGGTCGCCGTGGAAAACGCCGGAACACGCAGATTGCTGTCGATTCCGAACACCTCGCGTACCGCGATCTCGCGGTCCGGCAAACGTGCGCTGTCGACGCCATCGGCCAGTCGGTTCATTTCAACCATCTTGTTCTTGTCCACCCCGCGACCCCGGTTCCGTCACGGGCGTCATGCTTGCACTTGCGAAGGCATTATGATAGAGATATTGGCAAATTTAAAGATTAAACTGCTCACATGTGTGACTCCCAGTCCACCTCCGATCATCCGGTCCGGCCCCTGCGAGCCCAGGCTGATCGTGTGCGCACCCTGCGCGTGAGCTCAGGCCTCTCGACTCAACGACCCTGGAGGGCACGCCGATGACCGCTGCGACAAAACCGGTGCACAATTCCATCAAGCCGGGCAGATGGGTCAAATCGACCTGCAAGATGTGCCTGCATTCGTGCACCTCGCGCATCCATATCACCGATGACGGCATCGTCAACAAGATCGAAGGCGACCCGAGCAACCCGTCGAACAACGGCAAGCTTTGCCCGAAGGGCAACTCGGCGATCATGCGCCATTACGACCCCAACCGCTTCAAGCAGCCACTCAAGCGCACCAACCCGGTCAAGGGCGTCGGCATCGACCCGGGCTGGGTGCCGATCAGCTGGGAAGAAGCGTTCTCGATCGTGGCACGCGAGCTGAAGAAGTCGATCGATCAGGATCCGCGCAAGCTGATCTGTTCGATCGAAGACTTCCAGAAGATGAACACGTGGATCTGGGGGTTGTCGTTCGGCAACAACAACTGTTTCAACTCGAACGGCACGATGTGTGGGGGTGCGTATCACCCGGCGAACGGCTATATCCACTCGACCTTCGCCGCAGCCAACGATGCCAAGCACTGCAATTACTGGATCAACAACGGCACCGGCGACGGCTTCTCCTCACACCTTCACGCCGCAGCCCAATCCAACTGGGTGGCCAAGGCACGCATGGAACGCGGCATGCGGATGGTTACCGTCGAGCCGCGCCTGTCGATCAGCGGCGCCAAATCGCAGGAGTGGATTCCGATCCGCCCCGCGACCGACCGCCATTTCGCACTGGGGCTCTGCCAGGTACTGGTCGAGGAAGGGCTGTGCGACTACGAATTCCTGAAAAAGGATACGAACGCGCCGTACCTCGCCGGCGAAGACGGTTACTTCGTGCGAAACGCCGAAGGCAAGATCTACGTATGGGACGCGATCGACAATCGCGCCAAGCTCTGGGATGACCCGAGCATCCGCGATTTTGCCCTCGAGGGCAGCTACACCGTTGAGGGCAAGAGCTGCAAGCCGGCGTTCCAGCGCTTCCGTGACATCCTCGACGCCGACTGCAGGCCCGAGCAGGTCGAGCGCATCACGACGATACCGGCTGCGACCACCCGCCGCATCGCACGCGAGCTCGCGAAGGCGGCGCAGATCGGCGCCACCATCGAGATCGAC
>DAOLKH010000218.1:0-4080 GCA_035331685.1 Pseudomonadales bacterium | reverse complement strand
AGCGGGTCTACGTGCAGGTGCTGACCGACAACGCCGCCGCCATCGCGCTGTACGCCTCGCTGGGCTTCGGCCTGCACCATCATCATCGCTACGTCGATGCCCGCGACCTGATCGCCCGTAGGGTGTAGGACATGTCCGCCGATGTCCTGCGCCTGGCCACCTGGAACGTGAATTCGATTCGCGCCCGGGTGGACCGCGTCGTCGACTGGCTGCAACGCGGCGACGTCGACGTGCTGGCGATGCAGGAGACCAAGTGCTCCGATGACCAGTTCCCGGCCATGCCGTTCGTGGCGGCCGGCTACGAGGGGGTGCACTGCGGGGTCAACCAGTGGAACGGGGTGGCGATCGCGTCGCGGGGCGGTCTCGACGACGTGCAGGCGGGTTTCGAGGGCCAGCCGACCTGGAGCAAGGACGGCACCGATCCCGCGGCGGAGGCCCGCGCGTTGGGCGCCACCTGCGCGGGCGTTCGGGTGTGGAGCCTGTACGTGCCGAACGGCCGCACCCTGGACGATCCGCACTACCGGTACAAGCTGGAATGGCTTGCCGCGCTGCGGGATACCGCGGAGACCTGGCTGCACGACGATCCCGACGCGCCGGTGGCGCTGGTCGGCGACTGGAACATCGCGCCCGCCGACGAAGACGTCTGGGACATGGCGGCTTTCGACGGCGCCACCCACGTCTCCGAGCCGGAGCGCAAGGCGTTCAACGCGATCATCGACACCCGGTTCACCGATGTGGTGCGCCCGTACACCCCCGGGCCGGGGGTGTACACCTACTGGGACTACACCCAGCTGGCGTTCCAAAAGCGCCGCGGAATGCGCATCGACTTCATCCTCGGCTCACCGGGGCTGGCGCGACGGGTGGTGCACGCCGAGATCGTCAAGGACGAACGCCGCCCCGGCAAGAAGGGCGATCCGTCGCCCAGCGATCACGCGCCCGTACTGGTCGATCTCGGGCGCTGAGGTCGATCTGCGGCGTTGATTCAGAACTCAGGTACACGCTGTGCGAGTGCGGGTGTGCGTGACGTACACCACACGCGAGCGCCGCCCCGGCGAGACCGATGGCGTGAATTACCATTTCGTTTCGCACGACCTGTTCGATGCAATGCTCGCGCGCAGCGACTTTCTCGAGTGCGCGACGGTGTTCGGCAATCGCTATGGAACCTCGCGCGCCCAGGTGCTGCACAACCTTGCGATCGGAATCGATGTGATCCTCGAGATCGACTGGCAGGGTGCACGCCAGGTGCGCGAACGGATTTCCGCTGCACAGTCGATCTACATTCTGCCGCCATCACGCGCGACACTGGAGGCACGCCTGCGCACACGCAACCAGGACGACGATGAAGTCATCGCCAACCGGATGCGCGAGGCGGTCAGCGAGATGTCGCACCATGGCGAAGCCGACTACATCATCGTCAATGACCGATTCGAATCGGCACTGGATGACCTGCGTGCGATCCTGCGCGCCAACCGCCTGCGCTGCCAGGCACAGACGGCGCGCCTCGACGGCCTGATCGCAAACCTGCTGTCTGGGCCCTGAGAGACTCTGCTAGAATTCCCGCCCCCGCGCCGGCCCGGACGCCGCCACCCTACAGACGCTACAGGTACACTTCATGGCACGCATTACGGTAGAGGAATGCCTCGACAAGGTCGATAACCGCTTTGAACTGGTGATGCTCGCGGCAAAGCGCGCCCGCCAGCTTGCCACTGGCGGCAAGGAACCGCTGGTGCACGCAGAATCGGACAAACCGACGGTCATCGCTCTGCGCGAGATCGAGGAAGGGCTGATCGGACCCGAGATCTTCGAGGAAAGGAGCGAACCCACTTTCGAGGAACTGCTCGAAGCGCAGGTAGACGCGGCCAACCTGTGACCGCCCGGGGTCATCACCCCGCATCTCGCGTAGCCTGCCCACGCGAGTCCGCTGCATGCAACAACTCGGCGCGCTGACCGATAGACTCCGCGGCTACCTCGCTCCCGAGCAGGTCGACGCGGTACGCCGTGCGTACTATTTCGCAGAACAGGCGCACGATGGCCAGGTGCGACGCACCGGGCAACCCTACGTCACCCATCCGCTTGCGGTCGCCACGATCCTTGCGGACATGCGGATGGATTACCAGAGCCTGATCGCCGCGCTGCTGCACGACGTGATCGAGGACACCGGCATCCCGAAGGAAGCACTGGCAACACAGTTCGGTCCGCCGGTGGCCGAGCTGGTCGACGGCGTCAGCAAGCTATCGCTGTTCGAAACCGCCTCGCGTGCGGAGGAACAGGCAGAGAACTTTCAGAAGATGGCGATGGCGATGGCACGCGACATCCGCGTGATCCTCGTGAAACTTGCCGACCGCCTGCACAACATGCGCACGCTGGACGTGCTGAAACCCGAGAAACGCCGGCGCATCGCCGTGGAGACACTGGAGATCTACGCCCCGATCGCACTGCGACTCGGGATGAACAACCTGCGTCTGGAGTTCGAGGATCTCGGTTTTGCCGTGCTCCATCCGATGCGTGCGCGACGTATCGGAGCCGCTGTACGCAAGGCGCGCGGCAACCGCAAGGAGCTGGTGAGCCAGATCCAGCGCAAGATCGAGGTCCGGCTGCGCGACGAAGGAATCAGCGCGCGCGTGATCGGTCGCGAGAAACACCTCTACAGCATCTATCGCAAGATGCGCAGCAAGGGCAAGTCGTTCGCCGAGATCATGGACGTGTTCGCGCTTCGCATCGTGGTCGAGAATGTCGACACCTGCTACCGCGTGCTCGGTGTCATGCATAACCTCTACAAGCCGGTACCCGGGCATTTCAAGGACTACATCGCCATCCCGAAGGCCAACGGCTACCAGTCACTGCATACCGTGCTGTTCGGCATGCACGGTGTACCGATCGAGATCCAGATCCGCACCGCCGACATGGAGGAAATGGCGAACAACGGGATTGCAGCGCACTGGCTGTACAAGTCGAGCAGCTCGGAACGACAGAGCAATGGCCACTTGCGCGCACGCCAGTGGGTGCAGGGATTGCTCGAGATGCAACAGCGTGCCGACAATTCGCTGGAATTCATCGAGAGCATGAAGATCGACCTGTTTCCCGACGAAGTCTATGTGTTCACACCGCGCGGCGAAATCTTCGAACTTCCGAAGGGCGCAACCGCAGTCGACTTCGCCTACGCCGTACACACCGACATCGGCAACAGCTGCGTCGCCTGTCGCATCGATCGCAGCCTCGCTCCGCTCAGCACCCGGCTGCAGAGCGGCCAGACCGTGGAAATAATCACGGCACCACGCGCCAACCCGAACGCAACCTGGCTCAGCTTCGTGGTCACCGCGAAGGCGCGCACCAACATCCGGCACCATCTGAAGAGCCAGCAACGCTCGGAATCGATCGAACTGGGGCGCCGGTTGCTCGACAAGGCGCTCGGCGGTCTTGGCAGCAGCGTCCGCGCAGCACTCGAAACAGGTGCAGTCGAGCAACTGCTGCTCGAAACGAAACGGCCGTCATTCGACGGCATCCTCGAAGAGATCGGGCTGGGCAACCGTGTCGCGCTGCTGACAGCCAGGCGCCTGCTCGGCATCAGCGAACTGACGACCGGCTCACCCGGCAGCGATCTGGCACCGCTCGCGATCCATGGCACCGAAGGCATGGTGCTCAACTTCGCGAAGTGCTGCTATCCGATTCCGGGAGATGCGATCGTGGGGCACATCAGCGCCGGGCGCGGGATGGTCGTGCACCGCGAGAACTGCAACAACATCGCCGACTTCGTTGCCGACCCGGAGCGCTGCACGCAACTGCGCTGGGCCGAGGACGCTAGCGGCGAATTCGAAGTCGAACTGCTGGTCGAGCTCGAAAATCAGAAGGGCGTGATCGCCGCGCTCGCGAACCGCATCAGTGCGATGGACGTGAACATCGAGAAGATCGACATGGAGGAGCGCGACGCGCGCATCAGCCGGATCCGCCTCGTGGTCGGTGTGGCAAACCGGGTTGCGCTCGCACGCATCATTCGTCGCATCCGCACCCAGAATCTGGTGATGAAAGTCACGCGTGTCCGGCACTGAAACCTGCTCCAACCCATTCCGAGGAAATCCGATG
>DAOLKH010000217.1:0-4122 GCA_035331685.1 Pseudomonadales bacterium | reverse complement strand
AGGCTTCGGCTGCGGTTTCGGTGGCTCGGGCTTGGGCTGCGGTTTCGGCGGCTCTGGCTTGGGCTGCGGCTTTGGCGGTTCCGGTTTGGGCTTTGGTGGCTCCGGCTTGGGCGGTTCGGGCGAACGCTGGGGTGGCGTCGGGGCCGCAAGCTTCGGCGCCGACTTTGGGCTGCTCTTTTCCTGCGCAACGAGACGCGCCTTGACATGCCGTGGTGCCGGCTTCACCAACGGCTCGCGCGTGGAGTGCCAGTTCATGGTGAGTACAGCCAGCAGCGCCGCATGCAGCAACAGCGTGACTGCCACGGGTACGATGTAACCCTCGAGGGTACGCATGGTTCAGGGGTTCTCGGTCACCAACCCGACACTCGTTGCACCCGCCTGCTGCAACTCGCTCATCAGCACGACCACGATGCCATAGGGAACCTTTTCGTCACCCCACACCAGCACCGGCGTCTTCGGCTTGGCCTTGAGTATCTTGCCGACCTTGTCCTTGATGACCGCGAGCTGTTCGGGGCGTTCGGGTGAGCCGCCGAGGTTGATGTAGTACGTCCCGTCGGCCTTCACCGACACGATCAGCGGTTCGTCCTTCTGGTTTTCGATCGGCTCGGAAGCAGCATCCGGCAATTCCACCTCCACACCCTGCATCAGCATCGGTGCGGTGATCATGAAGATGATCAGCAGCACGAGCATCACGTCGATGTACGGCACGACGTTGATCTCTGCCATCGGCTTGCGGCGTTCCCTTGACATCGTGGTCCTCCGGCTTTCAGGCGCTCTTTCTGCCAGCGTGCGCCTGGCGATGGAGAATGCTGGAAAACTCTTCCGCAAAGGTCTCGTAGTTGGCCACCAGGCTGTCGACCTGCGCGGAGTAGCGGTTGTAGGCAATCACTGCGGGAATCGCCGCGAACAGGCCCATTGCGGTTGCGACCAGCGCCTCCGAGATGCCCGGAGCCACCGTCGCGAGCGTCGCCTGATGCACGTTCGCCAGCCCGCGAAACGAGTGCATGATCCCCCATACCGTACCGAACAGACCAACGTACGGACTGGTGGAACCGACCGTAGCCAGGAACGGCAGGTGGCGCTCGAGGAACTCGACCTCGCGCGACAGCGCCACGCGCATCGCACGCTGCGCTCCCTCCATGATCGCGTCGGATTCGATACCCGCCTGCTGACGCAGACGCGTGAACTCCTTGAAGCCGGCCCTGAACAGGTTCTCCACCCCTTCGATCTGTCCGTTGGCCTCGAGACGGGAACTGCCATCGCGATAGAGCTGTCCGAGATCGATGCCGGACCAGAACGTCTGCTCGAAATCCGTGAACTGCTTTTTTGCGCGGCGCAGCAGCAGCGCACGCTGCACGATCATCCCCCACGACACCACCGATGCCATGAACAGGATGAACATGACCAGCTGCACGGTCAGACTCGCCTCTGCGACAAGACCCCAGAGCGACAATTCCTGGTTCACCTGGAACTCTCCGTTGACTGATGTATCGATTTTTCCGGCGTGTCTGCCAATGCAGCCTCGAGCGCCATGCGCAGCGCTGGCGGCAACGCACGCGGGCGCCGTGTGCTGCCGTCCACGCAAGCCACCGTCACCCGTGCGCGACAGATCTCTGCGCCCGCACGCAGCACGCGTTGAGCGAACTGCAACCGCGCACCCCGCACCTCACGCAGCGAGGCACACACATCGAGTTGATCGTCGAGCACTGCTGCATGCAGGTACTCGACCTCGATCGAGTGCACCACGAACAGGAACTCGCCATCGAGCAACGCGGCTTTTGCAAAACCCAGGCGGCGCATGAACTCGGTGCGAGCCCGCTCGAAATACTTCAGGTAATTCACGTAGAACACGATGCCACCCGCATCGGTGTCCTCGATATAGACACGCACCGGCAGCCGCAGCTCGTCACTCAGTGCCGCATCCGCGCTCACGTTGTGTCTCCATCGAGCAGATCGGGTATCGGGTAGCTGCCGCGCGGCTGCAACCCGAAGTGCAGATACGCGGCACGCGTCACCATACGCCCGCGCGGCGTGCGCAGCACATAGCCCTGCTGGATCAGAAACGGCTCCAGCACATCCTCGATGGTACCGCGCTCCTCTCCGATTGCCGCCGCCAGGCTGTCTACACCGACCGGTCCACCGTCGAACTTCTCGATCATCGCAAGCAGCAGACGACGATCCATGTGATCGAAGCCCTGCTGATCGACGCTCAGCATGTCGAGCGCCGCATCGGCAATTGCAGCATCGATGCGCCCTTCATGGCGCACCTCGGCAAAATCGCGCACGCGTCTGAGCAGACGGTTTGCGATGCGCGGCGTGCCGCGCGAACGACGTGCGATCTCGCGCGCCCCGTCTGCGTCGATTTCGAAACCGAGCAACCGCCCCGAGCGCGCGACAATGTGCGCGAGGTCGGCAACCGAGTAGAACTCCAGGCGCTGCACGATGCCGAAGCGGTCGCGCAAGGGCGAGGTCAGCAGGCCGGCACGCGTAGTCGCGCCGACCAGCGTGAACTGTGGCAAATCGAGCTTGATCGAACGTGCCGCCGGGCCTTCGCCAATCATGATGTCGAGCTGGAAGTCCTCCATCGCGGGATACAGGACTTCCTCGACGTGCGGACTGAGCCGGTGGATCTCGTCGATGAACAGCACGTCGCGCGGTTCGAGGTTGGTCAGCATCGCCGCAAGGTCGCCGGCCTTCTCGAGCACCGGTCCCGAGGTGCTTTTCATCGAAACACCCATTTCATTCGCGATGATGTTCGCCAGCGTGGTCTTGCCCAGGCCAGGCGGACCGAAGATCAGGGTGTGATCGAGCGCCTCGCCCCGTCCACGTGCGGCGGCGACAAAGATCTCCATCTGCTCGCGCACTGCCGGCTGCCCCACATAATCGGCAAGCATGCGTGGGCGGATCGTACGATCCAGTGCCTCGTCCTGACGCGTGCCCGCAGGCCCCACCAGCCGGTCGGTCTCGATCATCATGCGTCCTCAGCGTCCGCTTCCCAGCGCCTTCAGCGCACGCCGGATCAGTTCCTCGCTGGCGTCCACTGTGTCGTCAAGTACCGCTGCCACTGCCCGTGTCGCTTCAGCAGGCTTGTAGCCAAGCGCAGCCAGCGCGCTCTCGGCATCGTGTACCAGCCGGTTGCGTCCCACTGCACCGATGTCCGGCAACGCCGGCGCTCCGTCATGTCCATGCGCCGACTCCGGGCGCCATTCACGCAGCGCATCGCGCATCTCGACCATCAGCCGTTCCGCGGTCTTCTTGCCCACACCAGGCAGCCGTACCAGCGCGCTGGTATCGCCGCGCTGCACGCAGCGCGCGAATTCATCGCTGTCCATGCCGGACAGGATCGCCAGCGCCAGCTTGGGCCCCACCCCGCTGACACGAATCAGCGCACGGAACAGTTCGCGGTCATCACGATGCCAGAAACCGAAGAGTTGCTGTGCGTCCTCGCGCACCACGAAATGCGTGTACAGCACCACCTCCTGCCCAACCGGCGGCAGACGGCACAATGTGCTGATCGGCGCGTGCACCTCGTAGCCGACGCCAGCGGCCTCGATCACGAGTTCAGGCGCCTGCTTGTCGACGATGATGCCGCGAATCCGTCCAATCATGTCTGTGGTATCCGTTGCCGCTCAGCGCACACGCCCGCGCCGGGTCGCACGCGCTCCGGGCAGACGCCCCAGGCCCTGGCGCGTATGAGCATGGCACAGCGCCACAGCCAGCGCATCGGCCGCATCTGCCTGCGGTGCCGCAGGCAGCCCGAGCAATGCGCACACCATGTGCTGCACCTGTTCCTTGCCGGCTGCACCCGTCCCCACCACCGATTGTTTGACACTGCGCGGCGAATACTCGAACACCGTGAGACCCAGGCGTGCCGCTGCGACGATCGCGGCACCGCGCGCCTGCCCGAGCTTCAGCGCCGAGCCCGCGCTGCGGGCCACGAACACCTGCTCGATCGCGAGCTCGGTCGGGCGGTAGCGTTCGATGATTTCGCTCAGGCAGTCGAATATGCGTCGCAAGCGCTCGGGCAGCTCCGCGTCCGCGACCCGAATACAGCCGCTGCCGACATACTCGAGGCGCGTGCCCGTACTGTTGATCACTCCGAAACCGGTCACTCGCGAACCC
>DAOLKH010000216.1:0-4123 GCA_035331685.1 Pseudomonadales bacterium | reverse complement strand
CCTTACGACCGATCGCCGACCTCGACAAATACCGTCGGCACCTGCACAGCTTCTCGAACCGCTCCGGGCTGTTCATGCAACCGTGCATCGACGTCGCGCGCGAACACCGCGCCCGCATCGTCTACGCCGAAGGCGAGAACGAGGATGTACTGTTGGCCGTGCAATCGGTGATCGACGAGGGTGTTGCCCTGCCGATCCTGATCGGGCGTCCGGAAGTCATCCGCGCGCAGATCGACAGGTTGTCGATGCACATCGACATCGGTCGCGATGTGCAGATCGTCAATCCCGAGGAAGCCGACAGCCACCCCGAGTACTGGCAGTCCTACCACCAGATCGTCGGACGCCAGGGCGTTTCGGTCGAGGCGGCACAGACCGCGATGCGCACCCAGGCCTCGGCGCTGGCTGCGGTTCTGGTCGCACGCGATGATGCCGATGGGCTGATCTGTGGCAAGGTCGGCGCATTCGCCGATCATCTGCGCACGATCCGCGGCGTGCTGGCCCGCTGCGATGAGCAGCGGCACGTCTCGTCACTGTGCGCACTGCTGCTGCCCGAAGGACCGTTGTTCATCGCCGATGCGTTCATCACCGTCGACCCCACGGTCGAGCAGGTGGTCGAAACGACGTGCGCCAGTATCGAAATGGTACGCCACTTCGGCATCACGCCACGCGTCGCGCTGCTCGCACACTCGAATTTCGGCACCTCGCAGGCGCCATCGGCGATCAAGATGCGGCAGGCATCGCAGATCCTGCACGAACGGATGCCGGACGTGGAAATCGATGGCGAGATGCACTCGTTCACCGCACTGAACGAAGCCTTTCGCAAGACGACCTATCAGGGAGCCAGGCTGAGCGAGAACGCGAACCTGCTGATCATGCCCAACATCGACTCGGCGAACATCACGCTGGGCATGATCCGCGCGCTGACCGACTCGCTGATGGTCGGCCCCCTGTTCACCGGTTTTGTCAAACCGGCGCATGTGGTGATTCCGTCGGTGACCTCGCGTGGCATCTTCAACATGAGTGCGTTCACCTCGGCGGAAATCCATCGCATGCGCGAACGCAACACGTAGGTCGGGTTTCAACCCGACGGGTACGGACATCGATCATCGCCTGTCGGCATGAATGCCGACCTACGGTGGATACCGGCCCATGTGGGTCGGGTTCGGCCCGGCCACGAACCGGCACCGTCGATCGTTCAGCCGAGATCCGTATCCACCATCGCGGCGACCCTGAAGCCGGAGTCGACCGCCTGGTGGGTGCCGGCGCCGGTACCGCCCGCGTCGCAGCCGACCAGGTACAACCCCGCAAGCGGTGTACGCGCATGGGGTTTGGATTGGCCTACCTGACCGACCACCTGCGCCAACCCCACGGCTTCGCCGCCGGCACCGGGCACCACGGAGTCGCGGCTCATCCCGGACACCTGCTTCGGTCCGTAGGGTTCCTTGCGCAGCACGTGTCTGGCCAGATCCGGCCACAGCTCCCCGATCACCGCATCGGCACGCCGGATCGCTTCACGCCAGACCGTCGACTCCGGATCCGCCGAGCAGAACACCTGACAGTTCGCCACCTGGTGGCCCGGCGCGGCAACCAGCGAGGGGTCGAATTCGGAGGCCACGTCGATCGCGATCAGCGGCACGTCGGGCCACTCGCCGCGCTCCATGCGTGCGAAGCGTTCGTCATCGAGCCAGCTCTGGTCGGAAAAGACGGGGATCAGCGCCGCGTCGAACACGCGCGCATCGAGCACATAACGGTAGCCCGCAATCGACCAGGACGGTTCCAGCGCTTCCACGCGCCGCACGTAATCGGGCGGGAAGTGCTCGCGCCCGGCCAGCGCGAGTATCGTCGGCTGGATACCGGCTCCCGAGATCACGCTGCGCGCACGAATCACGCCGTCTGCGGTGGCCACGCCCACTGCACGACCGTCCTCGACGACGATTCGCGTTGCGCGGCATTTCGGCCGGAACAACCCGCCCCGCTCCGTGACGACTTCCGCACAGACTTCCGCCACTCGACCGTAGCCACCCACATGGTAACGACCCGCACCCCCGAGCGCCTGGGCGCGCAATACCGGAATGGCTTCCGATGCAGCAAGACGGTTCACCGGCGCGACGAACAGGGTGTTCAGGTTCATGCAGATCTGCGCCTCGAGCGCCGGATGCAAACCGAACTGCTGCAGCCAGCCGTACATGCCTACGCTCTCGAGTCCGACGAGCGCCGCATCGTCCAGCGTGAACAGCGCCGCATGGTAGTTGCCGAGCGCCGCAAGATCGGCGTCGTCCAGGCCGTAGACCCGTTTCGTATTGGCGATTTCCTCAGGTGTACCGGTGGCGACCAACGGTGCACGCATGCTGCGCCAGCTTCCGTCCGGGGCCTTGTAACGCAGCGCTGCCATTTCACCCTGTGGCACCACGAGCTGGACACGATCCGTGATACCGAGGCGTTCGACGAGTTCATGAAAACGCGAATTGAGCGCCGGAATACCCACCGCACCGAACATCTCGAAGCGATATCCCAGTCGTTCGGTGGTCTGCGCCTTGCCGCCGGCTCGCGCGGTCTTCTCCAGCAGCGCGACCCGGCGCCCCGAGTGCGCAAGCAGCGCTGCCACGCTCGCACCACCAAAGCCCGCACCGATCACACAGACGTCGTACTCGTCCATTGCAGCACCCTCTTGTTGTTTCCGGCCACACCATTATCTGGCCGTGGCGTGACCCGCATGATTACGATTTGCACAGCCCGCGACACACGCGAATCACAGAACCACCGGCGCATCAGCCAGCGTGTTGCTGCCGGTTCCCGGACAGTGCTCTTCCAGCAACGCACCGACCGCTGCGATCGCATCCAGCGCCCCGCGACCGAATTTGGCCTGAGCGAACGCCTGCTCCATGGCCACGCAAATCGCCTCCCAGCACCCGGGCGCAACCCGCGTTGCGATGCCGCGGTCGGCAACGATCCGGACGTCACGATCGGCGAGCAGCACGTAGATCAGGACGCCGTTGTTCTCTTCGGTATCCCACACACCGAGTTCGCCGAAGACCTGCAATGCCCGCTGCTGCGCAGTGAGTCCGTGCAGCAGTTGCCACGGATCGAGGCTGGTTTCGATCGCGAAACAGATCTGCCCGCGATGACGGCATTCGGAGGCCGAAATCGCTGCCTCGATCGCCTGCATCGCCGTCGTCGGCAGGACGCGCCGCAAATGCCACGGGGGCAGCAGCAGGTGGCGCAACAGACGTCGCCAGCGACTCACCATCTGCCCGAAGCGCCTCCACCGCCAAAGCCGCCTCCGCCTCCACTGAAACCTCCGCCGCCGAAACCTCCGCCACCTCCATTGAAGCCGCCACCGCCACCGAAGCCCCCGCTCGACCAGCGACCGTGACGACTGCCTCCCGGCAACAGCACGAACAGGAACACCAGCAACGCACTCCCCAGTGCCAGCGTAACGGCTCCGATCAGCAGCCATACGAACAATGCCATGGCGCCTGCGCCGACGCACGCACCACCCAGGCGACCGAAAAGCCGCCGCAGAGCCGGTCCCAGCGACAGCAGCACGAAGAACGGGATCAGCATCCAATCCGGAAGACGCGTGGGCGGGTCCGGTCGTCGCGGCGGCGCCAACGCCTCGTCATCGATCATCCGCATCAGTTGCCGTACGCCCGCATCGACGCCGGCTGCAAATTCACCGCGCTGGAAGAAGGGCACGATCGTCTCGTCGATCACCCGCCGCGCGAGCGCATCGGGCACCACGCCTTCGAGTCCGTAGCCCACCTCGATACGCAATGCGCGATCCTTGGTGGCGACCAGCAGCAACAGGCCGTCGTCCACCCCCGGGCGACCGAGTCGCCACGCTTCGGCGACGCGCATCGCGTACTGCTCGACCGTCTCCGGTGCGGTGCTCGGCACGATCAGCACGGCAAGTTGTGCACCCTTGCGCAGCTCGAAGGCGCGCAGGGATGCTTCGAGTGCTTCGCGCTCGGCAGGGCTCAGGATCGCGCCGAGGTCGGTGACACGCGCCTGCAGCTCTGGCACCGCCACCAGCGCGTGGCATACGGGAGACGGCCCGCCAGAAAGCAGCAGTGCGAACAACAGCCAGCGCAGCGCGATTGCCGGCACGCTTCAGTCCTGCGCT
>DAOLKH010000215.1:0-4136 GCA_035331685.1 Pseudomonadales bacterium | reverse complement strand
GCAGGGCGCGTCGTCGCGATCTCCGGTGGCGTGGGTGGTGCCAAGCTCGCCAGCGGGCTGGCTGCCGTACTCTCGCCGCAGGAGCTGCTGGTCGTCGCGAATACCGGTGACGACTTCGAACACCTCGGTCTGGCCGTCTGTCCGGACCTCGATACGCTGATGTACACGCTGGCCGGTCGCGCCGACCCGGAACGCGGCTGGGGACTTGCCGGTGAGACCTGGCACTGCCTGGGGGCTCTCATCGGGCTCGGCGGCCCGGACTGGTTTCGCCTCGGTGACCGCGACCTGGCGACACATCTGCGGCGCACGGCGCTGTTGCGTGCCGGGCATACCCTGAGCGAAGTCACTGCCGAGCTGGCGCGATCGCTGGGAGTGCGGCACACGATCGCGCCGATGAGCGACACGGCGGTGCGCACGCTGGTCGATACCGATCGAGGTGCTTTCGCTTTCCAGGAGTATTTCGTGCGCGAACGCTGTGAGCCCCGCGTGCGCGCACTGCACTACCGGAATGCCGAACGCGCGCAACCGGCCCCGGTGTTGCGTGACTGGCTTGCCGAGGGGGATTCGCTGGTCGTCGTGTGTCCCTCGAACCCGTACCTGAGCGTCGATCCGGTGCTCGCGGTTGCCGGCATGCGCACGCTGCTGCAGGCGCTGCCGGCAGTCGCCGTTTCGCCGATCGTCGGGGGCAGGGCGATCAAGGGTCCGGCGGCAAAGATGATGGCGGAGCTCGGCATGCCGGTATCGGCCTGCGGAGTCGCGGAACATTATCGCGGGCTGGTGCAGGCATTCGTGATCGATCACGAGGACGCGGCGCAGGCAGATGCGATCATGGCGCTCGGCATGCGCGTGCTGGTCACCGATACGGTGATGCGTGATGCGGGAGATCGTGAGCGCCTTGCGCGCGAGGTGCTGCAGTTCATGGCAGAGCAGGCGGGATGATCGCCGAAGACCTGTGGGTGCTGGTGCCGCTGAAGAACCTCGACCGTGCCAAGGAGCGCCTGGCGGGGGCGCTGGATCCGCGTGCGCGACGCGAGCTGGTCGCTGCGATGGCGCGCGACGTGCTTGCGGCGCTGCTGGGCGTACCGCTGGCTGCCAGCCGTATCGTGCTGGTGTCGGACGATCCCGACGTCGCGGCACTGGCGCGCGAGCTTGGTGTCGATCTGTTCCGCCCGGGCCCTGCAGCGCAGGATCCGTTGAATGCGGCGCTTGCCGAGGCGACAGGCCATGTGCTGCAACGGGGCGCAACGGATCTGCTCGTGCTGCACGCCGATCTGCCGTGCGCGACGGCTGCCGAGTTGCGTGCATTGATTGCTGCCCATCGGGCGCGGTGGCGCGACGATGGTGCGGCACGGATCACGCTGGTCAGCGATCGCATGGGTACCGGCACCAACTGCCTGCTGAGCACGCCGCCCGGGGCGGTTGCCTACCGTTTCGGCGTCGACAGCCGGCAGCAACACCGTGCGGCGGCGACGACGGCCGGAGCCGCCTTTGCAGAGTTCGACGCCGACGGACTCCGGTGCGACATCGACCAGCCGGCGGAACTGGCCGCGCTTGTGGAGCGTTCCCAAAGTCCCCAGAATGGCTGCGGGGAGCACACGACACGACTGCTGTTGCGATTGCATCCCGCCTAGCCCACGAAACCGAGGTCAATTCCCGTGCAGATGTTGAGCAGGAATCCCCTGGACGCACTTGCCGATGCGGCGCGTTCCAGTGCCGGTCTTTCGGACGAACAGGCGCTCGCGCTGGCCGGGATTGCCGATACCGATGCGCTGATGCGCGTTGCTGCCGCGATGCGCGATGCGGCGCACGGCAATCTGATCACGTACTCGCGCAAGGTATTCATTCCGCTGACGCAACTGTGCCGGGATGTCTGCCATTACTGCACCTTTGCGCAGACACCGAAGAAGATCGAGGCGCCGTACATGAGCCTCGAACAGGTGCTCGACAGCGCGCGGGCCGCGGCGCATCTCGGGTGCAAGGAAGCGCTGTTCACGCTCGGCGAGAAGCCGGAGCTGCGTTATCGGGTGGCGCGTGACGAGCTTGCGGCAATGGGTTTCGCCAGTACGCTCGAATATCTGGCTCACGTTGCCGCTGCCGTGCGTGACCAGACGGGGCTGTTGCCGCATATCAATGCCGGCAACATGAGCGCGGAAGAGATCGCGATGCTGCGCCCGGTCGCGCCGTCGATGGGAATCATGCTGGAGTCTTCGTCGCAGCGGCTCTGTGGCAAGGGCATGCCGCATTACGGTTCGCCCGACAAGGCGCCCGAGGTGCGCCTGCAGACGATGCGTCTCGCTGGTGAAGCGCGGGTGCCGTTCACGTCGGGGATACTGATCGGTATCGGCGAGACGCGCGTCGAGCGGGTCGAGTCGCTGCTTGCGTTGCGGGCGATCCATCGCGAATACGGCAATCTGCAGGAAGTCATCGTGCAGAATTTTCGTGCCAAGCCAGGCACGCGCATGGCAACGGCGCCGGAGCCGGATCTTGACGAGTTGCTGTGGAGCATCGCGGTCGCGCGTCTGGTGCTGGGTCCGCACATGAGCGTGCAGGCGCCGCCGAATCTCAGCCCCGGTGTGCTGTCGCGGCTGATCGATGCCGGGATCAACGACTGGGGCGGAGTGTCTCCGCTGACGCCGGACTTCGTGAATCCCGAAGCGCCCTGGCCACATCTCGACCAGCTTGCAGCGGAAACGGCACAGAGCGGGAAGTTCCTGCAGGAGCGACTGACGATCTACCCGGCGTTCGTGCGTGACTGCGAGCACTGGGTGGATCCGGCGCTGCAGCCGCGGCTGCGTGCAAACAGCGATGCCGAAGGCTATCCGCGTGTCGATGGGTGGCTGACTGGCGCATCGTCGGAGTTGCCCGCGATCGAGAGTGCACTGCTTGCCGGTACGTTGGCGGCGGGCCGCGGCAGCAGTCGCATCGAGGCAGTGCTTGCACGCGCCGAACGTGGCGAGGATCTGGCTCCGGACGACGTGGTGCTGCTGCTTGGTGCGCGTGGTGCCGATTTCTCGCGCGTGTGTGCATACGCCGATCACCTGAATCGCAGTCTGCACGGCGATCGTGTCAGCTATGTGGTAAACCGCAACATCAACTACACGAACGTCTGTTACTTCAAATGCCAGTTCTGTGCTTTTTCCAAGGGCAAGGCGCATGAGGAGTTGCGTGGTGCTCCCTACGATCTGGACGAGCACGAACTGGCACGTCGCGTCGACGAAGCGTGGGAGCGTGGTGCCACCGAGGTCTGTCTGCAGGGTGGCATTCATCCGGCCTACACCGGACAGAAATACCTGGATATCTGCCGGATCGTGAAGCAGGTGGCGCCGGAGATGCACATCCACGCGTTCTCACCGCTCGAGATCTGGCAGGGAGCGAAGACGCTTGGCATGCCGCTGGCCGAATTCATCACCAGGCTGCGCGAGGCGGGGCTGGCGACACTGCCAGGGACAGCAGCCGAGATCCTGCACGATGAAGTGCGGGCCGTGCTCTGCCCGGACAAGATCCGCAGCACCGAGTGGGTCGATGTGATGGAGATCGCACACGGGCTTGGTGTGCGCAGCACGGCGACGATCATGTACGGCCATATAGAGAATCTGCAGCATCAGGCACACCATCTGTTGCTGGTTCGCGACCTGCAGCGTCGCCACGGCGGTTTCACCGAGTTCGTGCCGCTGCCCTTCGTTGCCGGCGAAGCGCCGATGTATCTGCGCGGGCGTGCGCGACGTGGACCCACGTTCCGTGAGGCGGTGCTGATGCACGCCGTCGCGCGCATCGTGCTGTTCCCGCATGTGCCGAATATCCAGGCCTCCTGGGTGAAGATGGGTCCCGAGGGCGTGCGTGCCTGTCTGCACGCCGGAGCGAACGACGTCGGTGGCACGTTGATGAACGAGTCGATCACGCGTGCCGCAGGCGCAGCGCACGGGCAGGAATTTCCGCCGCTGGAGCTCGAGGCGCTGATTCGCGCAGCAGGGCGCGAGCCGTGGCAGCGCACCACACTCTACGAGCCGGCCCCGCAGGAGCGACAGCACGCGGCACGCCACGCAGCCCCGCTTGCGGAATATGTCAATACGCCGGTGCCGCGTGGCGCAGCGCGCGCACGGGTGGCTGTTCCGGTGCGTAACTGAAACCGACACTGA